>JBNKQT010000299.1:0-3340 GCA_050297115.1 Ensifer sp.
ATTTCGGCTTTTCCGATGCGGCAGAAGGTTTCGTATTCATGTCTGGCACGGCTGCGGCCATTGCCTATGGTCCGCGCCTGAAAGATGGGCTGAACTGGCCCGCCCTGCGCAAGATTTGGGGCCGCGCATGGCAGCTTTATATCGTGCATCTGTTCATCACAATGTGCGTTCTGGCCATCATCTCCACCACAATCCTGTTTCTTGGCGCCAACACGCTGCTCCTGAAAAACGGAATGGGGACGCTGATGAAAACACCGCTGGAGTTTTTCGTCGGCACGATCAGCCTGACCAACCAGATGAGCTATGTGAACATCTTGCCGCTTTATTCGGTCTTGATGCTGGCCGCACCATTCGCAATCCTTCTGGCACATCGAAAGCCGTTGGTTGCCATCGGCCTCTCCATCTCGATCTGGGCTGTGGCTGGCTATTTCAAACTGAACTTCCCAACCTATCCCAAACCGGGCGGTTGGTTTTTGAACCCGCTTTCCTGGCAGTTGATTTTCATGGTCGGGATATTGACCGGGCTTGGGATGCGTGCCGGCAAACGGCTGGTGCCGGTGAATAAGGCGCTTGTTGGTATTTCGGCATTCATCCTCATCTTTGCAGCCATCGATTTGAACTCAAGCGCTATGAGAAGCATTGTCGGCAGCTCTGTTGTTGCGATGCGCGATGCGGGCGCTCCGGTATTTTTCGTTGACTTCATCAAGTCTTATGTTGGCGGTCCGCGTCTGCTGCATTTGCTGGCACTCGTTTACGTTCTGTCGCTACCATGGGGCGTTCCGGCAATCGCCGCGTCGCGTTTTGCCCAGCCTATTCGCACGATGGGCAAGCACAGCCTGCCGATCTTCGCGGCTGGAACAATCCTGTCCATTGCCGGTCAGGCGATCAAATCGGCCTATGAACTGACTTTCCTGCAAGACACAGCCATAGTCGGCGGCGGACTGCTTCTGCTCTTCGGCTTTTCCTATTCCCGAGAATGGCTGAACACGCAGGAAAAGATAGCAAAGCAGGCGGATGCCAAGGCGGCAAGCCCTGTCAAAACGGTAGAGCCAGAACTTCCCAGTGATGGCAAGGTAGTATTGCTCACACCGAAGGTTGCCTCGTGAAATGGGAACCGCTCAACCGACCCGCGGGCTGCTGAGCAGCCAGAGGCCGAAAGCGGTATAGGCGACCATGAGTGCGGCCAGAAATATCTGGCTGCGCACCGCTTTTGCATTGTCACCAAAGATATTGAGAGCAATCAGATGCGCCATGGTAATGCCCATGACATGGCCAAGTACGATGACTGTAGTTTGCACATTCCAGAGCGCCAACACGCTTGCCTCATTGAAGAAAAATGAGGTCGTGACCTGCCAGTCTGCCGTATCGAACAGATCCCAACCCTGGTTGAACGGATCGGAAGCAAGCTTCAACGCATATTGCCCCTGCACCATGAAATAAGACATGTAGTGGGCGAAGTGGAAAACCAGCGAAATAGGCAGGATGCTATAGACCAACCTGCCTATGGCGTTGTGATAACCAGCCTTTGCGCCAACCAGCTTCAAGCCCCCGGCAACCGACAGGACAAAGAGACCTGCCAGAAGGATGTAAGCCGCGACAAGACCGAGCGTCATGGGCCATATGACAGCACTGCGGCCGGGGAACTCCAGCGGGTTTAAACCAATAGAACTGACCCAAAAAAACGTACTTGAAAAACCATCGAAGGAAACGGTGGAAAGCGTGAGGAGAATAAAGAGGCTACCGCTAAGCGGCAAAGCCGGACGCCGCACCAGAGCCTTTCCCGGCCAGACAAGTGTGAGCGTTGTGCGACCTGTCTGCGCATCAAGACCACGTTGGAAAGGTGCAAGCGATCCAACCAGAGCAAAGAAGACACTGAATGGCTCAGCCTCTCTGCGCCACACAGTTTCACCGAAGGTCAGCATGCCGACGAAATTGAAGCTCAAGAAGGTGATGACGGCAGCGGCGAGATAGGCGGGGTCATAAGCATCCGTACTCACCAGTTCGAGCCAGACAAAACCGCTGAATTGGGCAATGGCAATCCAATAGCCCTGCCCTTCCGGCAATGTCATTGGGCCTTGCTTCCCGCGTCGACCGAGAAGCCAGAGCATGCCGCTCCACGGGTTGAAAAGGCCCCAAAGGTCGCCGGTGATGAATTGAAGCAGCGTGAAAGCCACCCACCAGACAATCCAGATGAACAGCGGCAGCGGATTATCGAAGGGATCGCCCGGGCCAGTAAAGGCATAGACTGTAAAGGCGAGCAGCAGAAGGAATGAAAACAGACTGCCGATGGGCGCCGGCAAGGGTCGAAATGTGAGAAACGGACGCGATGGCGCTGCCATGTGGGCAGCCAGACGCTCAGGCAGGAAGGCCAGCAACAAAAACGAGGCCGCAACGGCCAGCGCAGCACCAAGAATGTAGAACCGTGTTGGCAAAAGCAGGACAAAACCGCTGGTACCGACATGTGCATGTGCAATGCCTGCAAATGCCAGAAACAGTGCAAGTATGAGCGAAAAACGCTTTGCCATTGAAATCCGTCCGATTGTCGCGGGCCTATTTCGCCCTATTCCCTCTCCCAATCAAGACGCAGCCTCAAAGCCGGACGATTTGTCCCGCCGCCGCTTCGGCATCCACCTCATCATGGGTGACCATCAACACGGGCAGGTTCTTCCGACGAGCATGGTCAAAAACAAAGGCCCGCATTTCCGCACGCATGGCCTGGTCGAGCTTGGAAAAGGGTTCATCCAGCAGAAGTGCATCCGGCTCTGAAGCCAAAGTGCGCATGAGGGCGGCACGCGTGCGTTGACCGCCAGACAATGTTGCAGGGTCGCGATCATAAAACCCCGCAAGGCCCGCATCTGTAAGCGCCTGTTCAACACGGGCACGACGAGCCACTTTGCCTTTGACGGTGGCGGAAAGGCCAAACGACAGATTGCTGCCAACGGAGAGATGGGGAAAGAGCATATCATCCTGAAAGAGCATGCCGATGCGGCGCTCTTCTGGCGGCAGTGCGGTAACATCGCGCCCTCCGGCAAAAACACGCCCACTGGCTTGAAAAGCCGGGTCCAGATGACCGCTGATGAAGGCAAGGAGCGTGGATTTCCCCGAACCACTCATACCCATAACAGTGGCAATCTCGCCGGGTGCAATATGCAAATTGAAGTCGTGAACCAGCGCATGCTGACCATCTCTCAGCACGATTGTAACATCTTCCAGCGCCAGCGCATTCATGCACGCTCTCCCGACAATCCCCTGCGGCGGGCATAGATCATGGCAGGCAGCAGAAATGCAAGCACGTAGATGATGAGCGGGAGAAAAGCCTGCAGGCTGGCAAAGACAGCTA
>JBNKQT010000300.1:0-2808 GCA_050297115.1 Ensifer sp.
TCCACCTGCTCACCAATCTGCGCCATCAGTGCCAGAATAACGGCAGACGCGGCCCCGAACTGGGCGAGGTTGAATGGGGCAATAGTCCCCAATTCGCCGGATTGTTGTCCTCGCCCGGCAAATCCGAGCCAAAGGTCCACCTTTTCCCAATCGAGATAGGCGATGAAAATGAAGGGCAGGATATTCAGAACAATCCAGAATGGCTGTGTTACAAGCTGAAAGCGCGAAATCAATTTGACGCCATGGGTCACCAGCGGAATCACTGCCACCGCCGAAATAAGGTAGCCAAGCCACAGGGGAATGCCGAGGACAAGCTCCAGCGCACCCGTCATGATGGAGGCTTCAATGGCAAATAGAATGAATGTGAAACTCGCATAGATCAGCGACGTTATGGTCGACCCGATATAGCCAAAGCCTGCACCGCGCGTCAGCAGATCGATGTCGACACCATGACGAATCGCGTAGCGGCTGATCGGGATGCCAATTGCCAGGAGCAGAATGGAGGCAGCGATGACTGCGTAGATCGCGTTGGTCGTGCCGTAGGCCATGGTGATGGTGCCACCAACTGCTTCCAGCGCCAGAAAGGAGATTGCACCAATGGCCGTTTGTGAAATTCTCGCAGACGAATATTGCCGTGCACTCTTGGCTGTAAAGCGCAACGCATAGTCTTCCAACGTTTGGTTGGCGACCCAACGATTATATTCCCGCCTGATTGGGACGATGCGCTGACGGGCCGTGCTCATTCGTCGTTGTTTCCCAAAATGAGGCTTTGGCAGGCCAAAAACAGGCCGATTTTGTTGGTCGCAATTCTCATGCTGTATCAAAAGCATGGGCTTGAACAGTGTTCAAGCAGGAACAGATGCGGTTCGGGAAAGGAACTACGTCAAATGACGTAGTGGAAGGGTATCCGTTTACCCATCGTTAAACATAAATCGACCGCGGATCGAACGCGCCGGGCGATCCGCGGTCATGAAAATTTATGCTAAAAAACTTTCCGACATCTCTCGCGAAATGTCAGGGGACTGAAAAGTCTGCCCAAAAGCAGGTGGTGGAAACTTCTTCCCGGCCTGTGAGAACAATAACCAGATGCCTGTTTCATTTTCATGACCCAAATGGGGTATGCCGCGAAAAAAAATTTCTCAATTGGTTAAAATTGTTATTTTTGAATGTGTTTCAGCTTGGCTTGCCGAAGCGTCATTCACTTGCGCACATTTCCCCCTTTGCCCCCATCGCCTACGTAATTTGACGTATATCGCAATGCACAATGGCGTTCGATAGTTGCCCTGTCTTGCGGTCGGAAAAGGCCGTGCACGAAACAAAAGAGGGGTTCCAACGTCATGAACTTGAAGATGAAACTTTCCGGTCTCGCACTGGCAGCGGTTATGTCATCCACCGCAATCACCGGCGCATTTGCCGCTGACGACACAATCAAGGTCGGCATTCTCCATTCGCTGTCCGGTACGATGGCGATTTCTGAAACCACACTTAAAGACGCCATGCTGATGCTCATTGATGAGCAGAACAAAAAGGGTGGCGTTTTGGGCAAGAAGCTGGAAGCGGTTGTTGTTGACCCGGCTTCCGACTGGCCGCTTTTTGCTGAAAAAGCTCGCGAATTGATTGAAAGCAACGGCGTTTCTGCCGTTTTCGGTTGCTGGACATCCGTTTCGCGTAAGTCGGTTCTGCCGGTTTTCAAAGAGCTGAACAACATTCTGTTCTACCCGGTTCAGTATGAGGGTGAAGAATCAGAGCGCAACGTGTTCTACACCGGTGCAGCTCCAAACCAGCAGGCTATCCCGGCTGTGGATTACCTGATGGAAAACGAAGAGGTTGAGCGCTGGGTTCTGGCCGGTACGGACTATGTTTATCCGCGCACAACCAACAAGATCCTGGAAGCTTATCTGAAGGCCAAGGGTGTTGCTGAAGAAGACATCATGATCAACTACACGCCGTTCGGTCATTCCGACTGGCAGACGATCGTGTCTGATATCAAGTCCTTCGGCTCTGCAGGTAAGAAGACAGCTGTGGTTTCCACCATCAATGGTGACGCGAACGTTCCGTTCTACAAAGAGCTTGCAAACCAAGGTATTGAAGCTTCCGATATTCCGGTTGTTGCCTTCTCCGTGGGTGAAGAAGAGCTTGCGGGCCTTGACACCGGTCCGCTGGTTGGTCACCTGGCCGCATGGAACTACTTCCAGTCCGTTGATACCGACATCAATGCCGAGTTTATCGACACATGGCATGCCTATACAGGCAATGATGAGCGTGTAACGAACGACCCGATGGAAGCACATTATATTGGCTTCAACATGTGGGTTAAGGCGGTTGAGGCTGCTGGCACAACTGATCCGGATGCCGTGATTGACGCTCTGGTTGGCGTTTCGGTTCCGAACCTTTCGGGCGGTTACTCTTCCATGGGAGCAAACCACCACATCACCAAGCCGGTTCTTATCGGTGAAATTCAGGACGACGGTCAGTTCGATATCGTGTCACAGACACCGGGCCTGGTTCTGGGTGACGAATGGTCTGATTACCTGCCAGACTCCAAGGACCTGATCTCCGATTGGCGCAAGCCGATGGATTGCGGCAACTTCAATGTTGCGACCGGCAAGTGCGGCGGTAAGGGCTCCTAATATTCGCCAATGACTGACAGGCGGGCGCATTCTGTGCCCGCCTATTTTCTATTAATCGGGGCGGATCGATGTTTCAGGCCATCAGGCTGCTATTCATTTCAGTATTTATCCTTATTCCGTTGTTCACAGTCAGCGCTTTGGCGCAGACTGTGACGCAGGAAATGGTCAATGAACTGGC
>JBNKQT010000301.1:0-6112 GCA_050297115.1 Ensifer sp.
CAACCTGTGGGTTGGCGCGCGAAAACAGGTCTTCAATACTGGCCCAGACATCGAGATACAGATCCGGCGCCTTTTCGGGTTTGGGCGGCGGCTGGGTGAATTTGCGAAAAAAACCACTCACCTTCTCGCCAGCATTTGAGCTGGTCGCCTCGACCTTGGCTTTTTTGTTGCCGGGACTAGCCTCTGGACCTGCGCTGCCAGGCTTGCGTGCCGTCGTCCCGGTGGCTTTACGCTTCCGTTCCTCGGCTTGTCGACGTTCCATGTCGTAGCGAAATCGGCGCTCGGGATCTTTTAGCAGCTGATATGCCTGTCCCACTTCAGCAAAGCGAGAGCCGGCATCAGGGTCGTTCCGGTTTCTGTCAGGGTGGAGCGACTTCGCAAGCGTGCGCCAGGCCGCCTTGATTTCCTCGGGACCTGCAGTTCTTTTGACACCCAGAACCAAATATGGGTCACGCATACAGGCTTCCCGCTGAGGTTAATGAACAATACTGGAAGCTGATATTAGCAGGTGTAAAAGGATTGAGGCTTGCGTGGCGATTTCAAGTCGCAGCAGTCAGCCTTGTTTGTCGAAAGAAACCATCTGCCACTCACCATTGGGCAACAGGCAGGCGCGGCCACGAAATTTCGAAATGCCCTCGTAACTATGTGAGGTCGTGACAAAGTCGCGACAAACCGTACCGTTCTGGCTGATCTCGGAAATTTGTTCCACAACGCCAGCACTGCCGGTGGAAGAATTAGCCCAAGGCAATGCTGAGCCTTCAAGCTTTGCCAAGTCTGCAGAAGATACCGCGTTGCGAACAGTCATCTCATCCGAGATCGACTTTTGCGTGCCTGGAGTGGTCGCTGTTTTGATGGAGGTATCGGGAGTGAGGCCCAAGTCGTCACTCACACAGCCGGCAAGAAAAGGCAAAGACATTGTCACGATAACAAGTTTTCGCAGAGCGTCGCGCTTGATCGCCCTTGTATCGCTAGCCTTCTTTGCTATGTCTTTCACCAAGCCGTCCCAAACGCGCAATCTACTTAAGGCCGCCAAGATGACAGAAAATAGGTTAATAACAAGTGACTTTACGACCCGAAATGAACCATTCACACTTTTCGCCGAATGGTTGGAGGAGGCCACCGCGTCGGAAATAAACGACCCCAACGCACTGGCACTGGCAACGGTGGATGAAGGCGGCATGCCAAATGTGCGGATGGTGCTTTTGAAGGGCTTCGACGAACAGGGGTTTGTTCTCTATACAAATTTCGAAAGCCAAAAGGGGCGGGAAATTCTGGGCAGCATGAAAGCGGCTATGTGCTTTCACTGGAAGTCCAAGCGCCGTCAGGTCCGTATTCGTGGTGAAATGGAGGTTGTCGCCGACACTGAGGCTGATGAATATTTCCAATCACGCCCGCGTGGAAGCCGCATCGGTGCATGGGCCTCGAAACAGTCTCGTCCGCTGGAAAGCCGTTTTGCGCTGGAAAAAGCGGTGGCGGAATATACTGCGAAGTTCCATATAGGTGAAATTCCCAGACCCTCTCATTGGTCCGGGTTTCGCTTGAAGCCGCTTTCGTTCGAGTTTTGGCAGGATGGCAAATTCCGTCTGCATGATCGCGTGCAATTCACACGCGAGAGCACGACGGATGATTGGTCGAAGGATCGACTTTACCCCTGAAATTGGCCCATAAAACAGAATGGGATGCCAGAAGCCAGAGCCCGGGCATAACGTGCTTTCTGGTATAGGCCGTTGAGCGATATGCGGGGGAGGGCGTCGAGCCCATTCAGCGATGCAGGCGAAAGCACACCAGGCTGTGTTGTAACGGCCAGTTGAAATCCACATTCTGCCGCAAGCCTGTGGTCGCGTTCGCTTACGGCTTCGGGAAAGCCATAGGGGTAAGCCAGGTTTGGCGGGCGCTCGCCTGTAACGTCCTGCACAAAATCTGCCGATGCCTCCATTTCCCACCGGACAGTCTCGTCCGGGAGGAACGATAATGCGCGGTGTGACACGGTATGCGCACCAATACTGACAAGCGGATCACGAGAGAAATCTGCGAGTTCAATTTCATTCATGACCAATTTGTCAACGAGCGCATGCGGGTCAACGCCATGTGCCATTGCAGTCTTGTTCAGTTCCGCAATCGCCATCTCTTCCTGCGGACCGATCACGTGCAGTGCTATCTTTTGATGTGTTGACGCCATTTCTGCGCGCGTGCCGCAGCGCAATGTTTCGACACCGGCACCGAAATCATACTGAAATGCATCGGTCAGTAGGGTGAGAGCCTCGAGTGTTTCCCACCATATTGTATGGGTCCTCAAGGTCAGGCCACGGGTTGCAAAGACAGTGAACGGGGCTTGATGACGTGAAAAGACAGGCAGGGCCTCGCGGGCATTGTCCTTGTAGCCGTCATCCATCGTGAAGACTGCAAAGCGCTTGCCAGATCTGCGTCGCAATAGTTCAGGAACATCGGATAGAGCAACAATCTCATAACCCTCGTCGATGATTGCTCGAATGGCGGCATCGAGAAAATCCGGTGTTATGGTCAAGTGCGCATTTGGGGAGCCGGGGCTTGCTTTTTTGCTGCGTACATGATGCAGCGTGAAGATCACACCATTGCCAAACGTTTTTCGACCTGCCAGCAAAGTGTGTAGCAGGTTTGCCAGCTCCAGGCCTGCCGAAATGGAAAGCCGCTTGACGCTGTCTTTTGCCAGATGCTTCAGGCCGTTGCGGCTCATTTTCCAGAATTATCCTTTGTAATTCTGCAAAACTATACGTCGGGTATATTAACCACAGGTGAAAAGAGCGGGCAGCCAGCTAGTTTTCGTGGGCTAAATCGTGATCAGCGGTGCAACCCGTTATTCAGCAGCTGCATCTTCGTCAGCAAAGACTTGTGCCCATTCCAGGAATGACAGTTTGGGTATTGCTTTACACCACAGAAACCCCTGTCCTTCGCGGCACCCGGCGCGCTGCACCCAAGCCGCCTCGGCGTTGTTTTCAATACCCTCTGCAACCGTATTCATCCCCAGCCCATTCGCCATATCGAGTATGGCTTTCACAAGCACGGCTTTCTTCTGGTCTGTTATCACATCACGAACAAAAGACCTGTCAACTTTCAATGTGTTAATCGGATAGTCAATCAGATAGGCCATTGCTGAATAGCCGGTGCCGAAATCGTCGATGGCAATGCTAACGCCAAGCTGGTGAAGCTCTTTCAATAGCCGGTCGACCTTCAGGTGGTCGGAAAGAAGGAGGTTTTCTGTGATCTCCAGTTCCAGCCATTCCGGTCGACAGTTTGTTTTTTCCAGCGTGCGTTCCAGCATCGCCAGGAAGTGGTCGGACATAAGCTGTCTGGGCGACAGGTTAACTGCAACCTTAAGCGGGTTTTCGCTACGCTCATTCCATTCACGTGCAAACTGACAGGAATCGTATAATACAGTTTCGCCCAACGGAAGGATGAGCCCAGTTTCTTCTGCAAGCGGGATAAACATGGCAGGTGGAATATTGCCGCGACGTGGATGTCTCCACCGCAAAAGCGCTTCCGCGCCGGTTACCCTTTTGCTTTTAAGATCGATTTTAGGTTGGTAATAGGCCTCGAACTGCCCTTCCTCCAGACCGCGGCGTATGTCGGCCTCCAATGTGAATCGGTCACGTGCAGCCTGCACAAGGTCTGCGTCGAAGATATGAAATGAATTTGTATTGGTCCTGCGGGCTTCGCGCAGGGCCAGTCCCGCCTGGGTTAGTACATCGTCTTGGCACTTGGCAGAACCCGGCAGCGGTGTGATACCTATACTGGCGCTGATTGTTAAATATCGCCCCTCGCTAAAAAGGGGCTGGCGCACGGTCTCCAGAATTTCCGTGGCCTGTTTTTCGGCCTCTTCACGGCTTATTTCGCGGGCCAGAACGATAAACTCATCGCCGCTCAAGCGCGCGACATAGCAGCCTTTGGCAGCCTGCTTGATACGTTCCGCCAGTCGGGCCAGCAAAACATCGCCTGCGGCATAACCGAGGGAATCATTAATGCCGCCGAACCGGTCAATATTGACGAGAAAAACCGCACCGCAGGCATCCGGTTCGGCTTGGCAATCCTGAAGCACCTCCCCGATTTTGTCACGCGCGTGGCGTTCATTTGGCAAGCCTGTCAGTGTATCGCTATAGGCGGCCTGTGAAAGGTGTTTGCGTGCAGATTCAAGCTCTGCTGCAAGCCGCTTGCTATCAGAGATATCCCGCGCTATCCCGACAAGCCCCAGAAAACGGCCCTCTGGATTACGTATGGGAGAGAGGGAGAGGCTCAGGCTTCTGACAATGTTATCTTCGGCGAAGCGAACCCGCTCAACGATCTGGATTGGCTCACCCGCTGCCAACACGTCAAGTTTGTCAGGTCCTGCAATTTCAGGCGGCAATTCATTTTCGGTGACAAGCGTGCGATGGCCAATGGCGTCCAGGCTCAACACCCCGGTAAGCTTATGAAAAACATCGTTGGCTGCCACGAACCTGCCCTCGGCATCCTTGATCCAGACAGCGTCTTTTGTGGATCGCAGCAGGGTTTCGAGCTGAAATCCAAGCTGGCTGGCTGCCGCGCGCTCAATGTCCGTTGCCATTTCCCTTTGGAAATCATCTGAGATTCGTGAGCCGATTCCAAGAACGCCTTCCAGGTCTCCATCGTCACTCAAATGCGGGATAAATTTGATATTATCCCGGGACCAGTTTCCACCGGGGGTAACAAAGTCGGAGACAATTTCGGCAGGTTCACGGGTTTCAACACATTTTACAAAACCTTTGCGAAACTCCCCGCCGCGAGCATCGAACATCTTGCTTGTCAGCACGTTGATCAAGCTGAGATGCTCTTGTTTGAGCGCGAATTCCTCCATCAAGGGCCGGTTGGCATAAGTGAGATCGCCTGTCGCGTTATAGTAGGCAACCTTGGTGCCGACGGTATCCAGCATCCTGTGAAGCAGGCCAATTTCGCGCGACAATTCCCGCTCCCGCCGACGGTACTTTGTCAGGTCGCGGCCGGTACATAAAAGCCCGGTGACCGCTCCGTCGGTTCCAATGATTGGCTGGCGGCTGATATCCAGTGTGACGAGATCACCGGTATCGGCTCCTTGGGTGGTTTCGCTGCATTGAGTGCGCTTGCCGGATTGGATCGCTCTCTCGTCCTCGGCGCCGATGTGAATCGCACGCTCTTCGCCGAAAAGCTCCGCTTCCATCTTGCCAATCGCCTCTCCTGTTTCCAGGCCGTAAAAACGGTTGAATGTGGCGTTGGTGTATAGATAACGCCCCTCAATATCCTTGAACCATACAAAATCAGACGTATTGTCGGCCAATATCAGCCAGCGCAGGCTGGGGTTTACCTCAGGATCAAGCCCGGCTTTGGTGACGCCAGGGGCGGCTTTTGAGTCTTTGCGCAAATATCCATGCCAGAATACACCCTCGGCTTGGTTGTCTATTGCATGAAAGACGAGCGAAACCCCGGCGCCGAGATGCGGTGCGTCCAAAACATGCTGTCCTACATTATATCGTCCGCTTGCATAAACGGTTTTCAGTCCAGAAAGGAGCACGTCCTGAAAAACATCCTCCACACCCTGCAGATGTGGAGTCCAAATATCACTGCCAAGATATGATGCGGCCTTGATGCCCGAGTAGAGCACGTGCAAACGATTGTCCGATTGCCAATGGAAGATAAACATCCATTCCGGATCGATACCCATCATATTCGGCTCGTGTTCGGTCTGCTGGCTCATGTCACTCCCGAATATTTCGGACGGGCTGAAAAGCTTGAGAAATCGACTTTATCAACCAGATTCCAAATCCAACCATGAAATCGAGGATATCGCAATTCCGTTTTCGATTCCCAATTCAGGCCGTAGATGGAAAATTGTGGATGCATGCAGCAAAAAATCGAACGTTGAAAAGCTGTACCGTCGTTCTCAAATGATTGACCTGCTCTTCGCCAAAGCAGGATCGTTTCACCACCTGACTCATGCTTCGGAGAACAGACCAACCAAATTATGGGGAGGCGTCGGGGGAGCAGGCCATCTGCCAATTGACATTTTTCGCAGGTCCTATCTGCGATTGCGCACATCTACCGGGTAAACGGCTTGAGCCGTGACCCATTTGATTGAGTCTCGACCCTA
>JBNKQT010000302.1:0-4811 GCA_050297115.1 Ensifer sp.
GCACGGGCACGATTACAATGCTCGTCAGAGCCCGCAGCACGGCAATTTCTCAACCAGCCGAAAGAATGAAGACGGTTTGCAAATTCGATCGATGGCAATTCGAGATCAAATGGCGAAACGCCGCCGGTTTCCAGTATACGACCGGCAAGCACAAAACGCCCTTCCAGCATTTCGTCAGCAACAAAGCTGTCGCCTGCGCGCAAATCCGTTGGCGCGACAAGCAGGCGATCAGGAACGCGCGACAAAACCGACGGCATAAGCACACGGCCCTGAGCAAAACTCAGCAAAAGCCGCCGCCAGGCCTCTTTGACATAGAAGCCGTACAGCTGTCTGCGCGCAGAAGCTTTCATTCTAAACTATTAAACTCCCGTCCGGCCCTATTGGTATGGCGCGTTAGCGCAAAGTCAATTCGCAAAAATCATTCAATTACTAAGAAAACCAGTAAATATTTATTAACGATGAGGATTTCACCATCAAATTCGGGTCAGCTTTGCAGCATAAAAGCCATCCATACCACTCTCGGAAGCTCTTTGGCGGCTTAGCATTGCCGGTGTAGTGCGAATTTCACCACGCTCGGTAAATGCCTCTTTCAATTCGGGAAATAGATCCGAATCAAGTTGCTCCAATTGCACATCGCTACGGGTTTCCAAAACGCGAGCGACCATCTCTTCGCCCTCAAGAGGATCAAGCGAGCAATTGGAAAACACGACAAAACCACCCGGCTTTACCACATCCAACGCATGAACAAGCAGCTTTTCCTGAACATCGGCAAGCTTCTCAATATCCGCCATGTCCTTGGTCCAGGGAACGTCCGGATGACGTCTGACCGTGCCGGTGGAGGAACATGGTGCATCCAGAAGTGCAGCATCAAAAAGCGTATCCGGCTCAAACTTCCCGGCATTGGACACAATCAACTCGGCCTCCATGCCAAGCCGCTGCAAGTTGCCCTCAAGGCGTTTGAGGCGGTTGGCTGACTGGTCAAGCGCCGTTACGATTGCACCTCGCGCAATCAACTGCGCCGTCTTGCCTCCGGGTGCGGCGCACAGGTCGACAACAAGCTTGCCAGCGATATCGCCAAACAGCTGGGCCGGGATTGAGGCAGCGGCATCCTGCACCCACCATTCGCCGCTTTCATAACCTTCGAGTTCAGAAATCGAACCGCGATAATCCGCCAAGCGAACACTGCCAGTGGGCAAAACAAAGCCGCCCAGACGGTCTGCCCAGCCTTGTGGGTCTGATTTTACAGTAAGATCAACCGCGGCAGGGCTCAGCTGCGCCTCAGCAATGGCTGCCGCATGCTCAGCGCCATAAACCGCAACCAACCGCTCATAAAACCATGATGGCAGCGCTGGCAAATCCAAAGTCGCCTTCAGACGGTCTTCTTTTTCGTTTGAAAGGCGACGCAAAAGTGCGTTGACCAAGCCGGCAAAGCGGCGATTGCGCGGGTCTTCATTGGCTTGTTCGACGGCCAGATCCACTGCGGAATGATCCGGAATATCCAGATAAAGGATTTGCGCTGCGGCAACATAGAGAACCATCTGCAAGGCGCGCGCGCCCTCGGGCAACGGCGTTTTCAGCATATCGCCGATCATTGCTTCAATGCGCGGAAGGTGACGCAATGCGGAGTTCAGGATTGCCCGAACCAGCGCCTTGTCGGCATCGCTGAGCGCGCGATAGGCCGGATTGCCATTATCGTGATCCAGCATACCATCCAGGGAGACCTTGCGGTCCACCACTGCCGACAGGATTTTCGCCGCAGCCTGGCGGGTCGCAAGACCCGGCTTCAGACTTGTTTTGTGCTGCGCAGCCTTAAGCGGCGTCGTCTTCCTTCGCGATGGCTTCAATATAGGGATTCCTGGCTGTTATTCGCCGCCCCGGCCCCATTTTACATTTGGTACGGAACGTGCTTTGCGCGTCGCCTTAGCAGGCTTGGGGGGCTCCGTCGAGACAGGAGGCCCGCCTGCCGCCATTTTCTCCAGCGCCGCAATACGGTTGGCCGTATCGGGATGCGTTGAAAACAGGTTGTCCATCCTCTCGCCGGAAAGCGGATTGATAATGAACATATGCGCTGTTGCCGGGTTCTGCTCTGCATCCATATTGGGAATACCGCGAGCATAGCTCTCAATCTTTTTGAGCGCTGAGGCCAGCGACATCGGACTACCGCAGATCTCGGCGCCACGCTTGTCGGCCGCATATTCGCGTGTGCGACTGATCGCCATTTGCACAAGCATGGCGGCAAGCGGCGCCACAATCATGGCGACGAGCACGCCGACAAAACCGAAGGGGTTATTGTTGTCTCTGTTTCCGCCGAAGAAAAAGGCGAAATTGCCGAGCATGGAGATAGCACCGGCCAGTGTGGCGGTGATCGTCATCGTGAGCGTATCGCGGTTTTGCACATGGGCAAGCTCATGTGCCATAACACCCGCCACTTCATCATAGGAAAGGCGGTTCAAAAGCCCGGTGGAGGCAGCAACGGCCGCATTTTCAGGGTTTCTACCTGTTGCAAAAGCGTTCGGCTGGTCGGAGTTCAGGATATAGACGCGCGGCATGGGCAAACCCGCCTTTTGGGCAAGATCGCGTACGAGGCCATAATATTCGGGCGCTGAATTGGCATCCACCTCCCGGGCATGGTGCATTCTCAGCACCATATTGCCGGAGTTCCACCAGGAGAAAAGGTTCATGCCCGCCGCAATCATGAAGGCAATCATCATGCCGGACCGGCCGCCAATCAAAAAGCCGACGCCCATGAAAAGCGCGGTCATGAAGGCCAAAAGCATGGCAGTACGCACTGTATTCATCAAAAACTCCTCAGAACCATCTGTTCAGACGCAACTGGACGCTTATATGATGGTTATTGCATGACCGGACTTCAATAAGGCAGAGCGCGATGCACGACGACGAGAACAACAAGATTTCGACGGAAGCCGAGGCCACGCCCAGGAAAGAACTTTCCCCTGCGGCCAAACGCGCACTGGCGGAAGCTGAGGAACGGCGACAAAAGGCAGCAAAGGCTGAACCACCAAAAGAAATCGGCGGGCGCGGCGGAAAGGATCCTGCGCGCTACGGTGACTGGGAAATCAAGGGCCGCGCAATCGACTTTTGATGTGTAAATATTCCTATTGTGCCACGGCCTTATGCGGAATATATTCCTTTTCATGAGTGGCAAACTGATTCTTCCTTTATGCTTTGTGCTGCTGACAAGCTTTTCAGCAGCAAATGCCAAATCCAGAGCGCCCGGCTTCTGGATTGAGGGGCCAGTACGCGCCGAGGTTATTCGGGTTATTGATGGCGACACGGTAGAAGTGCGCGCATATCCCTGGCCGCAGCAAACCGTGACTGTGAAGGTTCGGCTTCGCGGAATTGACGCACCGGAAATCCATACAAAATGCGCCACCGAAAAAAGACGCGGTTACGCCGCACGTGACGCACTGCAAAATATGCTGAACAATATTCGTTCGATTTCACTTACCAATATTTCCGGCGGCAAATATTTTGGCCGCGTATTGGCCAATCTTGAACTCGAAGGGGGATACAATGCCTCAGGGTTGCTTCTCGATGCAGGACTGGTCAGGGCATATGAAGGCGGCAAACGCGCTAAGCCTTCATGTCGCTAGAGTATTTCCAGCCGAAGCGTGTTCGCTTCGGCGTCGGACAATGCGGCGAAAACAAACAGATAGGGCGTTTTCGGTGATCCGCTTTTCACCGGAAACGCCCTAAGGTTGAGGTGGGTTGCTTGACAGGCGCCAATTCAGCCTAATGATATCCCTTTTGGGATTAGGCAAATGAGAATCCGGCTAATATTATTGGTTTCATTCCTGTGTGTCTCGTCAGCTGCGCGGGCCGAAACGCTGACCACCCAACTGCCATGGCTGGAAGCACGCCGTACCTGCAAACAGGTGAGAAATTGTGAAGAAGCCGTTCTCCTATGGTGCAACGGCTATCGCCGCGCAGACGGAGACAACGACGGTATACCATGCGAAAACGTTTGTTCTTCAGTGCGCCAGGTAAACCAGATCCGCAAGCAAATTGGTTGCTGAAATTGAAAAGGCCCGACTTGAAAGCCGGGCCTGAATCTCTGAAAAACTGGAAAATCAGCCTTTTTTGTTTTGACGGTTCTCAATGAGATCATCAACGACGCTTGGATCAGCAAGTGTGGATGTATCCCCCAGAGAGCCGAAATCATCTTCTGCGATCTTGCGAAGAATCCGGCGCATGATCTTGCCAGAGCGGGTTTTGGGCAGGCCCGGCGCAAACTGGATTTTGTCCGGCGAAGCAATCGGGCCGATCTCCTTGCGCACATGGGTCACGAGGTCTTTCCGAAGGTCGTCAGAACCTTCCTGACCCGCCATCAACGTCACATAGCAATAGATGCCCTGTCCCTTCACATCATGCGGATAACCAACAACAGCGGCTTCCGACACGGCATCGTGGGAAACAAGGGCGGATTCAACCTCTGCCGTACCCATGCGGTGGCCTGAAACGTTGATCACGTCATCCACACGACCTGTGATCCAGTAATAGCCATCCTCATCACGACGGCAGCCGTCGCCTGTGAAATATTTGCCCTTATAGGTCGAGAAGTAAGTCTGAATGAACCTTTCATGGTCACCATAAACGGTCCGCATCTGACCCGGCCAGGAATCGGTAATGCAGAGGTTTCCATCTGTGGCACCCTCAAGAACCTGGCCCTCATTATCCACCAATTGGGGCTGAACGCCAAAGAAGGGCCGCGTTGCAGAACCTGGCTTGAGATCGGTCGCGCCGGGCAGTGGGGTGATCAAAATGCCACCGGTTTCGGTCTGCCACCAGGT
>JBNKQT010000303.1:0-2384 GCA_050297115.1 Ensifer sp.
GTGCCCGCCGAGGCAGCCATTGTGAAGGTGAAATCCACGCTCACGCCTGAATACCGTCGCCTGGTCGAAGCCTCACCCTTTGTGGCGGTTGCCACAGTCGGGCCTGAAGGAACGGATTGCTCTCCACGTGGAGACGATGGAGCCGTTGTTCATATTGAAAATGAGCAGACTTTGATGCTGCCGGATTGGCGCGGCAACAACCGAATCGATACACTGGCCAATATTGTCCGTGATCCGCGATTGTCGCTCATGTTCATCATTCCCGGGTCGAATTCCGTTCTGCGTGTTAATGGCCAGGCGGTGGTAACGACGGACGAGACCGTCACCCACCGCTTCGAAATGGGCGGCAAGAACCCTCGCTCGGTTGTCGTCATTACAATTGGCGAGGTCTATTTCCAATGCGCCCGTGCCGTTATGCGTGCCGATCTGTGGAACCCTGAGAAATTCGTGGATTCCAAATCTCTGCCAAGTGCAGGAGATATGATCAGAGCAGCGAAAGCAGGTTTTGACAGCAATACCTATGACACCGAATGGGCTGCACGCGCCGCCAAAACGATGTGGTGAACCATCAATGAAAATCTATCTCGCCGGGCCGGAAGTTTTTCTGCCCAACGCAAAAGACGTCCTGCGCCAGAAAGTCGAACTCGCCCGCAAATACGGCTTTGAGCCGCTTGCGCCAGGCGATAACCAGATTGACCTTTCGGGCACACCGCGCGAACGAGGCTTTCAGATCAACGGATTTGATGAAGCTCTGATGGATGCCTCCGACGGCATTATTGCCAATCTTACACCGTTTCGCGGTCCGGGTGCCGATGCGGGAACGTGCTATGAAGTCGGTTATATGTGCGCCCAGGGCAAAGCTGCCTTTGCCTATTCAAACGATCCGAGGAATTATTTTGACCGGGTTTCGGATATTCACGGCGGCAACCTGCAAGCTGATGCGGATGCTAACAAGATATTTGATCCACATGATTTGGCGGTCGAAAATTTCGATATGCCCGAAAACCTCATGCTGGTCGGCGGAATCGAGCGCCGGGGTGGAAAGGTTATCACCCACGCCGCCCCGGAAAATATGCGATATACGGATTTGACTGCTTTTGAAGAATGCCTGCGCCTGATGGCGAAAGTACATCTCTTCAATTAGTCCTGCACGATCACCGTCGCACCGATATCCACCTGGGCATAAAGATGTTCAACATCTTCATTTGCCATGCGAATGCAGCCGGAAGAAGCGAACTTGCCGATCGATGAGGGCTTGTTGGTGCCGTGGATGCGATATTCGGTACGGCCCAGGTAAAGAGCGCGGGCGCCGAGCGGGTTCTTGATGCCGCCTTCCATGCGTTCAGGCAGAATGTGGCCGCGCTTGGCTTCACGCTCACGCATTTCCCGTGGGGGATACCAAGTCGGCCATTCATTTTTGGCCGATACCTTTTCAACGCCTGTCCAGCGGAAACCATCGCGACCAACTGCGATGCCGTAAGCGGTTGCGACACCACGGGAAATGACGTGGTAGAGGCGACGGTCCGAGTTATCGATAACAATTGTGCCCGGCTTGATCTTCTTGTTGATGGAAACCAGCTTGCGCTTCACCGGTGAACGGTTGATGGCCGCAACGCTCTTTTTCTTTGCCTTGCCTTCATCGAGAACGGCCAACCAGCCTTTGGTGCTGTCCTGTGTCTGCAGTGATGCAAAAACAATCGGCTTGTCGTTGGCGGCCTCAGCGCCAGCAGCGCCAAATGTTGCGGTGAAGAGTGTAGCGGCAGCAAGTGCGGTCAAAAGCGTTTTCATCGGGCATCTCCTCTGTTGCGTCCCCGGAAATGAACTTGATGAAATGGTTTTAGAGGTCGCCGGGCAGAGGCGCTGTTACCGCCGGAACAAGGCTACCGGATACGCCCGTTCAGAAGGCGGCTGCAGCTTCCCCAAGCAATTCGGTCTGTGTAAATGATTGGTCCCTGGTATAAAAGAAGCCGACAAACCAGAGCTCGAATCGATGATTTATTTGCACAAGCTCATTCCGCTCCTCATGAGCCCACTCGTCCTTTTTCTTATGACGTTGTTTTTGGGGTTTGCCATGCGGTCGCGCGCATTGAAGACCGCAGCCGTAGTCCTGATACTGCTGGCATCCAGCCCGTTGGTCGGGCGGCAGGCGACTGCATTCCTGGAGCGAGACTATAAAATCGGCGACATGACGTCCTTGCCGGACGCGGATGCCGTTATCGTTCTGAGTGGAATGGTTATGCCTGTAGAGACGGGCGAGGGGCGCTACAAATATGAATATGGCGGTGCGGTGGATCGCTTGTTCGCCGGCGTCGATATCGTCAAAAGCCGGGCGGTAAAGCAGCTTGTATTCACCCGCGGGCAATTGCCGTGGGCGAAGGGGCAGC
>JBNKQT010000304.1:0-9666 GCA_050297115.1 Ensifer sp.
TTCCTTTTCCACCTTGTAGATATCGGGAAAACGGTGCAAGAGGTCGTGTGAGGGCATGATGCCGCCTGTGAAGAAATGTTGGGCGATCCAGTCTGCTTTATCTTCGTGGTCGAAACGGTATGAGCGTGTCCTGTGGGTGAACACATGCAGGAAAAGCGAGCCGTCGGGTTTCAACCATTTGCGGGTGCGCTCAAGTAGCGCTTGCCAATTCGACATATGTTCGAACATTTCAACCGAAACGATGCGGTCAAACTTTGTGTCGATATCGAAGTCGACCATATTGGCTGTGCGCACTTCCAGATTGGACAGACCGGCGTCCCTTGCCGCCTTTTCGATGAAATGCCTTTGGGGTGCGGAATTTGAAACGGACAGAATTTTTGACTTGGGAAAGCGTTCTGCCATGTAGAGCGACAACGCTCCCCAGCCACAGCCAAGTTCCAGTATGGTCTGTCCGTCCTTTAGGTCTGCATGGTCAACCGTTTCGGCGAGTGCGTTTTCCTCAGCGTCGGCAATCGACATATCAATTCTGTCATATACGCAGCATGAATATTTTTTGCGGGGACCTAGGCATTTGTCAAAGAAGGTCGGCGGCAATTCGTAATGCTGCTCATTGGCCTCATCGGTGTGGACCGCAATGGGGAAGGCCTTCATGGCTTCCACAAATGCGTCCTCGTGTGTCGGGTCCGTGCGGGAAAGCTTCCGTTTGGTTCTGCCAACGAGAAACTCGACGCCCGTACGCGTGAGCCAGTCCGGCAGATCGACCCGCTCCACAGTAGTGATAGCGTTTTGAATCACAGTCATTCTGTAACCTCCTGACGGGCTGAAACATTGTTTTGGGGGCCGGGGAAAAAGGCATTTACGCGCCTTTGGTAATCAGCAAAGGCATCACCGCGTGAATTGAGCATATGCTTTTCAAGTGGGGGAATGCCGGACACGTGCACCAGCAGCCAGTACATCATGAAGGGCGCGCCGAGGGCGATCACAAAATGCCATGGGGCTTGCGAAATACCGCCCAGAGCCATGATGGGCCATGCGCACCAAAACAGCCACTCAAAGAAATAGTTGGGGTGGCGCGAGTATTTCCAAAGCCCAACCTCGCAAACTGCGCCCTTGACCTTATTCGTCTTTTTGAACCGGGAGAGCTGGCGGTCTGCAAGCGCTTCGCCCGCCAGTGCTGTCAATGCGACAAGGATGGCCAGAAGATCGGTGAAGGCCGGGAAGGGGGCCGGGCCAGTGACTGCTGCCAGCGGTGCCAGCATCAGAATGAATGCAGCTGCGGCTTGAATTTGCAGGAACCAGAAAAGGCGAGAAGAATGGCTTTCCCCCCATTCTTCCTTCAACGCGGCATAGCGCGGGTCTTCAGCCGCACCGGCGCTTCGGTTGCCGATGTGGCTTGCCAGGCGCAGAGACCATATGGTGACAATACCGGCCGCCAGCCATTGGCGCTCGCTGTCCAGTGCGTCGGCAAGTCCAATGGCGACAAGGCAGCCTATCCCGGTTGCCAGCGACCAAATCGTATCCACCCAACCGCTATTGCCGCTTATGCGCTGTATCAGCCACGCAGCTGACATGAGGGCCGACAGGAGAAGCGCTGCAATAATTATGGTTGCCAAGCTCATTTTCGGTTTCCGCTTATCATGATCTTGGCAATCACTACGGCGGTGCCTGGAAATCGGATTTCTTTGGAGTGAACCAAAGTGCTCTTTGCTGCGTTTACCCTGCATAACCCGAACCAAGCGAAGGTGATGAAAATGTTACGTGCAACCGCAACAGTGTTTTTGGCCACTTCTGTCATTATGCCGGGTCTTGCTCATGCCAATGCGATGTCCGGCGTGTGGGCGCGGGGTGATGGCAAGGCGAGGGTGCGCATCGAGCCCTGTGGTTCCAACACCTGCGCGGTGAATGTCTGGATCAAGCCTGGCACCAGGAATGAAAGTGTGGGTGACCGGTTGATTATGGATTTGGAAGCTAAGGGCTCTGGCCAGTTTGAAGGCGAGGCACGAGACCCGCAAAGGGGGCTGACCTACAATATATCGGTCAATGTCAACGGTTCCTCGATGACGACCAAGGGCTGTGTACTGGCCAAGCTTCTGTGTCGGTCTGTTGGCTGGACAAAGCAATAAAATCCGCCAAGCTCACATGTGATCACAAGGGCGTGTGAAGCGCCTTGTTCGCCTTTCAACCCTATGTGGCCTGATATATCATTTATCAAATTATGCCGCTCTTCTTTTGAGCGAAGCCAGACCTTTTCAGGTCACAGGATTGAAATGAAAAACAAGAGCAAGACATCGCTCCCAACGGACAAAGTGAAGCATCTGCCGCGCCGGGGTTTTCTGATGGGCGGAGCGGCGCTCTTTGTCGCCGGGGCTGCTGTAGCAAGTTACGAGGCCTATTGGTGGACGCCGGAGCTTGATACGGTGCCGCTAACGGTGCGTCAGGCCCACTACAAAGCAGTTGCCGGTGATATTCTTCTCATAGACATTCGCCGCCCCGAGGAGTGGCGCGAGACTGGTGTGGGCGAAGGTGCTTATCCAATCGACATGCGGCGTGATGATTTCAGCGAGGCGGTTCTGGCTTTGCGCGAACAAAATGGCGGCATCCCGGTAGCCTTGATCTGTGCTCGGGGTGTCCGTTCTGCCCGCACCGCCAAACGCTTGGCTGATGCCGGGGTTGAAGAGATTCTGGACGTGCCGGAAGGCATGTTGGGTTCATCGTCAGGCCCCGGCTGGCTGCAAACCAAATTACCCACAAAAACTTTTGAACAGGAAACGAATTGATGCGTTTGAGTCTTGTTACGCTGGTTCTCTTGAGTACGACTGCCATTGCGCGGGCAGATTGCGGCGCAGAGGCCGGTCCGTGCGAAATTGAAAACGGAACTTACCACATAGCGCTGCCGGATGATGCTGGCCCGGATACGGGCATTGTGATGTATCTCCACGGCTATGGCTCCTCTGGTAAAGGGGCGATGAAGAATACCGGCATGGTCAATACGTTGCTGGCCCGTGGTTATGCCGTGCTGGCACCTGATGGCGCGGAGCGTCAGCGGGGTGAGCGGGTGATGAAGTTCTGGAACTTTCGCCGCAGCATCACGGGCGAGGGGCGGGATGACACAGTGTTTCTGGCCGCCACTGCCAAGGACGCGGCCAAACGTTTCGGTTTGAGTGCGAAAAAGGTTCTGTTGACCGGCTTCAGTATGGGGGCATTTGAGGTTGCCTATCTGGCTTGTGAAGCGCCGGAAACCTTTGCAGCTTATGCCACAATATCGGGCGGTTTCTGGCGGCCGCAGCCAGAAAGCTGTACTGGTCCGGTGCGCATGTTTCAGACCCACGGCTGGAAAGACAATACCGTCCCATTGGAAGGTCGCCGGCTGGGTAATATTGCCGTACAAGGCGATATGTGGGCGGGGCTGGAACTTTGGCGCGGAACCAACAAATGCGTGAAGCATAACCCGGATAGTTTCTCGACAACGGGTCAGTTCATGCGCCGCAAATGGAGCAGTTGTGCTGAGGGTAGTGATCTTGAGTTTGCGCTGCATCCGGGCGGTCATATGATCCCACGCGGCTGGAGCGAGATGGTTCTCGACTGGTTTGAGAACAAAGACGAAGCGTCCTGAGGGATTACTCAGCCGGGGCTGTGGTTCCGGCATCCAGCAGATACTGCATTTCCTGACGATACAGGCTGGCGGTTTTTGTGATCGTCGGCTCTTTCGTTTCTTCTGCTGTCGCAAGCAGATTGGCTACACGGTTTTTGATTGAGTAGCCACTGATGGCCGAAAGGGGAATTGCCATGACAAGGCTGATGGCAATAGGTAGCAACCAGAGAGAGACAAGGCCCGACAGAATACCGGCTGCAAGTATAGTGCCGCTAATCGTTTCCAGAGCATGGCTTCTCAAGAGTACTTTGAGGCCATAATTGCCGCCATCGCGGGCTTGCGGGGCCCATCCCTTTTGCAGGTCAAGGGCGGCACGGAAAACGGCAATCATCTGTTGCACCATAAGTACCGGTGCATAGGCTACGGAAAGAACCAGTTCGGTGAGGAACGAGGCCGCGAAACGGTGCAGTCCTCCGAAATCTGCAAAACGACCACCCGTCATGGGAATAGCAATGATGCCAAGCAGCTTCGGCACCAGAAGAATTGCATACATGAGCAGGATTACCAGCACGTGTCGTTCGCTGCTCATTTCCGGCCATGTGGGCACAAGCGGGTTTTCGGGGCTGAAATAGGTCAGCACGTTGGCCTCATCGCCACGCCCGATCAGCGCCCAGAAGATGAGCAGCGTGAACCAGATGGGCGAAAGCAAATAGCCGATGGCGCCATGGAACATGTAGAAGCGAGACATGCCGCATAAGCCCGGTGTGGCAAGCAGGCGCAGATGCTGCATATTGCCCTGGCACCAGCGGCGGTCGCGCAGGATATAGTCAATCAACGTTTGTGGTGCTTCTTCGTAACTACCTTTCACGCGGGGCAGAAAACGCACGCTCCAGCCGGCTCGGCGCAAGAGACCGGCTTCAACAAAGTCATGGCTCATGATCGTGGCGGGGCGGCCAAGCAGGGAGCGGATTTCCGGCAGACCAGCGCAAGCGGCAAAAGCCCTGGTGCGGATGATGGCATTGTGGCCCCAATAGTTGCCTTCATGCCCGCTCATCAAGGCTAGCCCTTCGGCCAGAGCGGAGCCGTAAACCCCATTGGCGAATTGCTGCATGCGCCCAAATAGAGAATGCGCGCCGATAAGTTGGGGGAAGCTTTGAATAAGCCCAGCGCTTTCGTCACGAGAGAGCGTGTCGGCAAGGCGTGCGATAGCACGGCCTGTCATGAGGCTATCGGCGTCCAGCACCAGCATAGCTTCAAAACCACCGCCCCAGCGGGTCACCCAATCTGTGATGTTGCCAACCTTGCGGCCAATATTGTGCGCGCGGCGGCGATAATAGACCCGCGCATCGGGGATTTGTATGCGCAAAGCCGCCACTGCCAAATATTCATCGCGGGCGATATTCTGGTCCTGTGTGTCGCTGAGAATGAAGAAGCAATAGCGGTGCTGCCCGCCGCTCTTCACCAACGCCTCGTGCATGGAGCGAACATTGCCAAGAACATAAGCCGGGGCTTCATTGTAGACCGGTACGAGCAGAGCGACATCCAGCGGGTGAACAGGCTGCCGTGGGCGCGGCGCTGGCATGCGTCCGAGTGAAATAAGGCCCATCAAGACGATGAAAAGCGATAAACTGATCCAGAAGAAATTGAAAACGATCAGGCCGATCAGAACCGCCTCAAGCCCGCTGATCCCGCCTTGCTGAAACCAGTTATACATGATGGTCAGCAAACCGGCGGTGAGCGCAATGGCGGGCAAAAACGAAAGCCCGCGCCAGAGCATCGTCAGGCGTGCTTTCTGCTTGATGCCGGGCGCGTTGGAATCTTCGAATCGAACGGCCAGATTTTGTGCTGGCATGGCGACCGGCTGCTCAGGCGGCATCAGCGCAGGATCATCATTCATGGCGTCCACCTGTAGAGCCAGACCTCACTTGCCGGGGTTCCATCGCGCAGTAACTGCGCACGCAGTTCCACATGGTCGCGGTCGCCGGGGTCGAAGGAAAAGGCCAACCGAAGGCCACCGGTTTCCGGGTTTTTCTCAAGCACACCTTCCGAGGTCTCTACATGGGGTGAGCGTATTTGTTTTGTGATGCCTTCCATGTTCATGGCAAAACGCGGATCGGGAGCGAAATCGATGACGGCCAGCCGTTTGTCGCGTTTGAAGTTCAGTCCCATTGCGGTGCCGATAACCTTGGGAAGGTGGGTGTTGACCGGTGCTTGTGCGCACCATGTCAACCGATAGGCCAGATCATGGCGCTCGCCAGATTCCATCGTGCCGGATGGTCTCCAGTAGGCGACGATATTGTCGTAAATTTCCTTGTCCGAGGGGATCTCGACCAGCGTGACGGCGCCTTTGCCCCAATTGCCGCGCGGTTCGATCCAGACACCAGGCCTGTTGTGATAATGCGCCTCGAGATCGCTGAAGTCAGAGTAGTTTCGTGAGCGTTGCATCAGGCCGAAGCCGCGCGGATTCACATCCACGAAGGAGGATGTCTGCAGTGTTTTCGGATTGGCAAGCGGTCGCCACAGCACTTCGCCTGCACCGTTCCATACCATCAGGCCATTGCTGTCATGAACCGCAGGGCGAAAATCGTCGAAGCGTGTGCGGTTGGTTGCATCGTAAAGAAACATGCTGGTCAGAGGTGCAATGCCGATATGCTGTACCTCGCCACGCGGGAAGAGCGAGGCTTCGATCTCCATGACGCATTGTGCGCCGGGTGTGATCTCGAAACGGTAGGCACCGGTTGCACTAGGGCTATCGAGCAGGGCGTGAACGATGATGACTTTTTGCCCGGGCTGAGGTGCTTCTATCCAGAAGTCTGTAAAGTCGGGGAACTCCTCACCAGTCCGCTCGCCCGTGTCGATTGCCAGTCCTCGTGCTGAAAGGCCGTATGTCTGGCCTTGGCCGATGGCGCGGAAGTAGCTTGCACCCTGAAAGACACAGAATTCATTTTTGATACCGGGTTGGCCAAGTTCTGTCCGCAGACGGAAACCGGAATAGCCGAGCGTGTCGTCCACCGGCAGGTCGGGAGCCTTGTCAGTCTTGTCGAACAGGGAGAGGTCGAAGCGGAAGGGTTTGGCCTGCCCGTTTTCCACCACTGATATGCCGACGGGGCGCTTGAAATAGAGGCCCGGCAGAAAGAAGTCTACATTGTAGGAGCGGTCGGTTTTTGACCACAGTGCATCAGCTGTTCTGAACCAGCGGGTCTGGTAATCCTGATAGCTGATGTTGCGCCACGCTTCCGGCACTTGCGGTTTTTGTTCATAGGCGCGGGTCGCCAGAACGCGGGCTTTTTCGATTAATATATCGCGGCTGAATGGCTCGCTCGCAGCGGTGCCTGCGGCAAAAGTCCGGCTTGCGGCAAACGACAAATAAGTGCTTGCGGCCAGAAAGCCGCGACGTGTGATCGTCATGCTCTCTTCTTTCGCCAGGGCTGTGATTTGAACCAGGCCGCAATAAAGGCGACAGCGGTGATGGTGAGCAGGCCGAAAATGTTGACGAAGGCAACATTGAGCGTGCTGCGTCCAATGAGGTCCAGTATCAGGCCAAGCGGGCGGGCGAAGGCCATGGAAAATACGAATATGGCCAGTGACTGCTGCCCGACCTTTGTAACCCAGCGGAATGTGTGCTGTGCCGCCGGGCCAGCGGAGCCATCTGCCATGGCGCGCAACCGCCAGCCATTGTCGCCTGCCAGCGCCCAGGCCAGGTAGCCAAGCGAGAGGAAGTGCAGGTAGCGGAACAGGCCAAAATCCGTTTTCTGGCGGAGTTCGAAGCCGATCGTATCCTCAAAGCCGGAAAACCATTGCCATACGCCATGGATTGCCTGTCCAAGTGGGGGAACAAGAGCATCCACCCACAACAACACTTTCCATGAGCCAAAGGGGGCACTCAACACGAGGAAACCGGCAGCTACCCACATGAGGCCTATTTTTACCGGTGGCATGGGAAGCCAGCCGGAGCGGAAAGCAAAGCCCGTGAAGAAGAGAAGCTGCCAGCCAAAGGGATTGAAGAACCAGGGGCGGTCGGACCATGGTTCTGCTGGCAGAGACAGAAAGCCGGCATTGGCTGCAACCCAGAGCAAAATGCTAAAGCCGAGGGCTGCCAGTGGATTGTATTTTGCAAGCCCGACCATCAGCGGCATCAGTGCCAGAACGCCGATATACATCGGCAAAATATCGAAATAGTTCGGCACGTAGGTGAGTGTGAACAGGCCGACGATTTGTGGCAGCGGGTCCTCGAAGAAGTGCTGCAGGTTCAGCGAACTGACATAGGATTTATCGAAACTGCCATACTGATCAGCCAGCGCGGTCATCATGGCAATGAAGAAGAAGAGGCAGATATGCGCCCAATAGACCTGCCAGATGCGGTAGGCAATGCGAGCGGTGCCCATGAACCAGCCAAATTTTGCGAAGGCCCCGCCAAAGGCTATCGCTGAGGCAACGCCCGAGCAGAACACGAATATCTCGGTGGCATCGGAAAAGCCGAAACGGGCGGGTATCCAGTTGGACCATACATTGTTTGGAATATGGGCCATGAGAATGATGTACATGGCAATGCCACGGAAGAAGTCCAACCGGGGATCTCTGCTCGAGGCAGCCGCCGCTGAGCTTTGCACTGCAGCGGCGTCGGAGATTTTGTTTTCAAGCGTTATTGTCGTCATTCGGGTGTCCGGGAATTCCAGTTCATTCGGCGGGCAAACGGTGACTGGCGCTGTCACTGCCTGATGCAATCATTTCACGGCGGGCAGCCGCATATCCATCGTCATTGCCACCGCGCAATGCCCGGCGTTCGTTCAGGAGGCGTTCGGCATCATCAAGACGGCCGGCGCGCAGGCCTGCATCAATTGTCATACGCTCGAAAATATCGCGTTGGGCGTGACTGCCACCGGCAAGCTGCATGGCAGGGCGTGCGGCATTCAGGTGCATGAAGGCCGAATTATAGTCGGCTTCGGAGAAGGCATGCAGGCCTTCGGCTGCTGCCATGCCGGGATTGGCCATGCGCAGACTACTGTCTGTACTGCCTTCAGCATCGCGCTTGATACGGCGGATCATGGCGGCGGTTTCTGTCTCGCGCTGGTCACCCGTGAGCGCCAGAATGTAATGAAGGTCTGCAAAGATCAGGCTACCGTCTTCTGTGCGTTTGGCACAAAGGTCAGCCATTTCTTCCCAGCGGTTGCCCACATCAATGCCTTCCAGTTCAAGGCGCATAAGAAGCGATGTACCATTTGAAATGTCGCGGTAATCGTCGGTCTTATCGGCGCGAACTTCCTTGTCATAAAGTTCGAAGACCTTGTCGATCTCGCCAACGTCGAGGTGCATGAGCGCTTTGTGCCACCACACATGATAGCGGAAGTTGTTGCAATGCGCCCATGCGGTTTCCTTGCCTTCCAGCCAGGTGAGGCCGCCTCGGGCGTTGCCGGTCATGTCGTGCACGTGGGCAACTGCATGCAGGCCCCATGCATCATCGGGTGCTGTCCAGAGTGCCTGACGGCCTGCGATTTCGGCGCGCGCATAGTCGCCGGTTTCTTCCAAGGCGAAAGCATGACAGCCGAGCAGATAACCATGCGCTGCATGTTCGGTGGAGTAGGCGGGCATGATCCGTTCAACGGAAGCGCGCATGCCACGCGGATCGCCCAGAACAAAAAGGATCGCCTGAACCAGCTTCATGGCGAGCGCATCTGTCGGGTGAGCGGCTAGATAGGTTTCAAGTATGTTGGCGGCCTTGCTTGGATAGCCAGCAACCCAAACGCCGAGCGCTTCAGTGAAAGTGCGCTCGCGGGAATCTGAGTGGCCTTCGGCGATAACTCTGCGGGCCTCAGTCAGCGCGGTTTCGGCAACTGTCATCAGTTCACGCCGACCGAGCAGAAGATAAAACATGCCCTTGGCTGCGTGGCCGAGTGCAAAATCCGGTTCAGCTTCCAGCACTGCGGTCAGATGTTTGGGGGTGACGGCAGCATGGGCCAGGAAACCCAGAAGGGTCGCGTTCCAGTCATCGACTGAAGATTGCTGTGTCAGGCTCGTTGGCTGACCAAAAATATCATCTTTCATAATGCGACTGCCTTTCTCGTGTATCGCTGCGT
>JBNKQT010000305.1:0-7097 GCA_050297115.1 Ensifer sp.
AATCAGCTGGTTGCCGCCTACATGCGCCTATCGGCTGGTGCGCGATGGAAAAGACCTCCATTGGTGGCATCCGCTAGTGTCTGGCAGTGAGGAGACCGTACATGAAGCTGGCATTTCAGTGCGTGGTATGACTGTAGATGAAGAAACGGTGGATGTTGAGGACTTCGAGGACTACATTGTAGACTGGCCTGTGACGGGAACACGCAGCGGCAATTGACATAGCTCAAAGTGGAGCCGTTTCCAAATAGATACATATAATAAACGTTATCTATTGAAAGGAACGGTCATGGCCAAGAGCTACCCCGATATGATCCATGGTATTTCAGCAAATTCGCGGAAGATCCGAAAAGCGATTCCCGACACGATGGCGGGGTTTACCCAATTGGCGCTTAATGCCAGCAAGGACGGCGCTGTTAGCGCGAAAACCAAGGAAATGATTGCTACCGCGATTGCGATTGCGACCCGTTGTGATGGTTGCATCGGCTACCATGTGGAAGCGCTGGTTAAGCTGGGATGCACTTACGAAGAATTTAACGAACTGCTCGGCATGACGGTGTATATGGGTGGGGGGCCTTCGTTGATGTACGCGGCCGATGCGATAGCTGCATATGAGCAATTTGTTGAGCTTCATGGCGGCGCTACAGCAAAGTGAGGCCGGTTCGCAGAAAAACACAAAAATAGGAATAAATACCTTGACGGCGTGACGGTACTTTGATAGGTTTCAGTCACAGTCAAAGAATTGTAGCAAGTCAGAAGTGCTGAGGCGCTCGATTTCGATAATTTTTTTTGATTTGTTGAGAAGTTGTCGGACAGTGTTCGCTATAGGATTAAAGTCCTCCAAAACTGTCCGTTTTCTTTTATGCGTTTGGAAATAGGTCTTAATCGGGAAAGTGCGGCGGGCGCTGGTAGGGTGCGAGGTTGAATTCTTCGGAAGACTGAAGGCCGTGCACTGTTGCAGACGAATTCACTTTATCTGAGAGGAGCCCGCCCATGATGTCCGGATTGGCATTTATGGCGAGGAGAAGCACTACGGCAACTGCCAGAGCGGGTAGACTGATCAGCGTCTTTTCAATGTCGCTCATGGTTGGAGCCTTTGTTGATAGAGCCTCAACCTAAATGTGCAGCATTACAACTTATCTAATTTAGCCTGGCCAATTTTAATAAGTGCTCTCCCAAAATGTTGGGGGTGAAGACTTGTTGTGTCAGCTTCCCCGAGTTGCGGACAAAACCACAGTGAGGAATTGCAGGATGGGTGAGGGCAACATGGCTCGCCGACTTGCGCACAATGTGCCAGATGGTGGCGGCGTGCAGGGAAATACCGGCTGGGCGCCTCTATACCTTGAGATAAAGTCTGCACTGGCTGCAGCTGATGGTGATGATCTCCAGGTTGTTTTAAACGCACTGATTGGTGAGCTAAAGGCGCAGTTTGCAGCATTCCAAAGGCTACGCATTGCGGCTGAACTGGTGCTGGATACCAACGACAGCGATGAAGCGGCCCTCAAGCTCGCCAAGGCAGATATCAAGGCATCCAGTGATGCGATTGGCCAGATTGTTCGGACCTTGGAAAAGGTCGACAACCTGCAGAAGAACCTGATGGAAGCACGCGTTATGGAAGCTGAAACCAGGCTTGATGATGCCGCGATTGAGGCTATGCGTGACAAATTCCTGGCTCTCATTGAAGAGCGTGCTCGGGAGATGGCCGAGCATTTCATTCTGCAAAATGGCAGCTCTGAAGAGCAAGGTTTGTCCAGTTCCGACTGATGAAAAAGTCTGTTTTGCGCAGTTGGTCGACGGGATTTGCAGCAAAAATTTTAGTTAAGAGCTTGTGAGGCGGATACGGTTGAGCGTTGAGAAAAAGCCTGAAGCGGAGAAAGATACAAGGTCATCTGCCCTGAATGGAGGCAGGAAAAATGGTGGTGGTCACGAAATCGGGCCGCCTTCGCAGGCCGAACAACGGATCGAAATTGCCTCGGAAATGCTAAGCATTCCCATGCTTCAAGCTGTGACACGGGATTGGCGGTTTACGCTGCGCCAAGGGCAAAAACCCCCGGGCGGCAGCTGGCGCAATTGGCTTTTGATGGGAGGGCGTGGCTCCGGGAAGACACGGGCCGGAGCTGAATGGGTGCATCACCTTGCCTCCCGGCCAGGCGCTAAAAATTTGCGTATCGCATTGGTGGCGGAAACGCTTGGTGATGCACGTGAGGTTATGATTGATGGGATTTCGGGCATTCTGCGGATCGCCGTGCATAAGCGGCCACAGCTGGAGATATCGCGCCGACGTCTGGTTTGGCCGTCGGGCGCCACGGCACATATTTTTTCCTCCGAAGATCCGGAGAGTTTAAGAGGGCCGCAGTTTCATTTTGCATGGTGTGATGAACTGGCGAAATGGAAATATGCGGAAGAAACATGGGACATGCTGCAATTTGGCTTGCGGCTGGGGGATGTGCCGCAGCAGCTGATTACGACCACGCCGCGCGCCGTACCGTTGATAAAGCGGCTTGTTGATGATCCGGGTACGGTCGTGCGGCGGATATCGACTGAAGACAATGTCGCGAATTTGTCCCCGTCTTTTATTAACGCAATGCAGGAACGCTATGGTGGTACGCGACTGGGTCGGCAGGAGCTTGATGGTGAACTGATCGAGGATCGCGAAGATGCGCTGTGGCGACGCGATGCCATAGCGGTGAAGGCGCTGACCGGGTTAGGTGGCACCCGCCGAATTGTTGTTGGGGTGGACCCACCGGCGAGTGCTGGCAAAGCGAGTTGCTGTGGTGTTGTCGTTGCTGGCCTTCTGGAAGACGGACGGGGGGTGGTGCTGGCGGATTGCTCGGTGACATCGCCTTCTCCTGCAACCTGGGCAAAGGCCGTTGTGGCGGCGTATCGACGCTTTGAAGCGGACAGGGTCGTGGCCGAAATAAACCAGGGCGGGGACATGGTGATATCAACGCTGCGCAGCGTGGACGCAAATCTGCCGGTAACGGCGGTGCGGGCCAGCCGCGGCAAGCTTGCCCGCGCCGAGCCGGTGGCCGCACTTTACGAGCAGGGCAAGGTGCTGCATGCAGGGCGGTTCAACGAACTGGTGGATCAGATGTGTGATTTTGGCCATGACGGGCTTTCCGGCGGGAGATCGCCAGATCGCATGGATGCGCTGGTGTGGGCACTGACGGCATTGATGCTGGAAGGTGGTGGAGAACCGCGCGTGCGGGGGCTTTGAAAACGCTGATCTGCACGTTGTGATCTTCCAGATCGGTGGGTGCCGCAGAGTATTGCGGAAGGTGGCCTTTGAAATATCAAGCGGCTGCCTCACTTCAAGAAACCGTGCACCCATAAACATCTTATGAGGTGCCGACAAAAGCGCAAGCGAGAGCTGGGTTTAACCCTAATTGGTAAGGTAAACAGCCGTGCTGTGTACGCAGTGAACACTGTGACTTGCCAGTTCGAAGAGTTTGAAAAAGAAGGAAAAAAGATGCGAATTCCGTTTCTGAAGTCTTCTGCAGGGAAGGCCGGCACCGTGAAGGAAACCAAGGGCATGAGTGGCTTTTTTACCTTTGCGGGTGCCGCGAACGCCTTTTGGACGACGCGGAACTATTCTGGCCTTTCGCGTGAAGGTTATATGCGCAACCCGGTAGCGCATCGTTGTGTGCGGATGATTTGCGAGGCGGCGGCCTCGGTCCCCTGGATCGCCTTTGAGCGCGCTCAGGAAATGGATGAACATCCAGTCCTTTCGCTTTTCAAAAAGCCGAATGGACGCATGAGTGGCGTTGAATTTTTCGAGGCGCTCTACGGGCATTTGCTGATTTCCGGTAATGCGTTTCTTGAGCCGGTTGCATTGGGCGGTGAACTCAGAGAGCTGCACCTTCTGCGGCCTGACCGGATGCGCATTGTTGAGGGGCACGACGGGTGGCCATCGGCTTATGAGTATCGTGTCGGGAATTCAGTGCGGCGCTTTTCGGCAGAAGGGGATATGACACTCCTGCATTTGCGGCTCTTCCACCCATTGGATGATCACCTGGGATTGGCGCCGCTGGAGGCGGCGGGCGCGGCGCTCGATTTATCCAATTCCGCTGCAAGCTGGAACAAAGCGCTCCTGGATAATTCTGCACGTCCATCAGGCGCGTTAATTTACCAGCCGAAGGAGGGGGGGAACCTAACCGCGGCGCAATATGACCGGCTGAAAGCCGAGCTTTCAGATGGATATTCGGGTCCGGCACGGGCGGGACGGCCAATGGTGCTGGAAGGTGGGCTGGACTGGAAGGCTATGGGAATGAGCCCGCGCGAGATGGACTTCGCCGAGGCAAAGAATGGCGCCGCGCGCGATATCGCGTTGGCCTTTGGAGTTCCACCAATGCTGCTTGGAATCCCCGGAGATAACACCTATGCGAATTATGCCGAGGCCAACAGGGCCTTTTGGCGACTGACTGTGTTGCCGCTTCTGGGGCGGACGGCGGAAGCGCTTTCGGGCTGGCTGGCTGCCGAGCATGAAGCGCTGCGGCTGGCGCATGATCTGGATCAGGTAGCAGGTCTATCTGCTGAACGAGGAGAGTTGTGGGCACGTGTAGGGGCGGCGGCTTTCTTGAGTGACGATGAGAAGCGGCAGGCCGTGGGATATGGCGAGCGGTGAGTATTACGACTGGGGCAGGCTTTTTGAGCCTGAGAACGGTGGCACCAGACATTTTCAACCCAGGAAGACCGGGAGATATCATCCGCTCGCCGAATTTGGAAAACATTTCAAAATTTTACGATTGGAGCGTGAATCAAGTGTTTTAGGGAACTCTGCCGTAGGGAGTTTGGTTTTTTCTTTTGTAAACAAGCGGCTATCGAAAAATTCTGGATGCGGCCTGAATCTTCGCATTAAGTTGCTGAATCAAATTATTAGAAAACCCGCATAAGCGATTCAAACGAATCGTCTTTTCCACTTTGCTCGACTCAACGTGAAGCAAATGGCAGCCGACCTTGCGCGTTCCATCTCTCTCAGTTGATGAGTAAGTGCATGATAATAAAGAGATATTAAGAATGAATTACGTCTGAAGGGCGTTGCTTTCTTGGCCGTTGCCGAGACCATGAGATCAACCTGGCGCTCGCGCCGGGTTTTTTTATTACTGAAAGAAGGATGCGTGGGATGGGTGACATGGTGCCGCCTGAAGAGATGAAATTTATCGGGCTCGATTTGAAGGGGCTGAGTGAGACGGGTGTTTTTGCTGGTTATGCGAGCGTGTTTGGGGCGGTCGATCTGGGCAAGGATGTCATTGCGCCGGGCGCGTTTGAGAAATCGCTGAAATCGCGTGGGGCGGAAGGCGTGCGGATGCTCTTTCAGCACGATCCATCCACCCCGATCGGACGGTGGACCAAAATTCGCGAAGATGCGCGTGGTCTCTATGTGGAGGGCAAGCTGGCAAAGGGGGTGGCGAAGGCTGATGAGGTGTTGAACCTGATGCGATCGCGGGCGCTCGATGGGCTTTCGATTGGATTCCAGACGGTCCGATCGAAGAAGGATGCCAAGGCCGGTGTACGGCAGATTCTGGAGGCCGATCTTTGGGAGATTTCTGTTGTGACATTCCCGATGTTGCCGGTGGCTCGCGTGAGCGAGGTTAAGGAATATGGTTTGGCCGGCGATAGCCCGAATGCCGAGTGGGCGCTGATGAGCAAGATGCGTAAGGCGGCCCAGATGATGCGCGGTTTTTGACGCAGTGGCCCTTTCACCATGGGAGGGATTTTGCAGTTTCCGGTGGCAGGGGCTGCCGGTTTTGAAGGGGTCGCTGGCGTGGCCCCTTTTTCATTTCCAGAAAAAGGAAGAGTTAATGACTGAAAAAACGATGACGGCTGCCCCGGAAATCAAGGCGGTTCCGGAAAATATGGATGCGGCCTTTGATGACTTCATGAGCGCATTCGAGAGCTTCAAGGAGACGAATGACCGCCGCCTGGAGGAGCTTTCGAAAAAGATGAACTCGGATGTGCTGACAGAGGACAAGCTGGAGCGCATCAACAAGGCGATGGATGAGCAAAAGCGTGTGCTGGATCATCTGGCGCTGAAAAAAGCGCGTCCGGCGCTCGGACGTTCGTCTGCCAATACGCTGGATGCAATTGAGCACAAGCAGGCCTTTGAAAACTATATTCGTCGTGGTGACGAGGCAGGGCTTCGCCAGATGGAGGCCAAGGCGCTTTCGGCCAGCACCAATGCGGATGGCGGCTATACTGTGCCGGAGGAGATTGATAGCGAGATTGGCCGTCGACTGGCTGCAGTTTCGCCGATCCGCGCGCTGGCAACGGTGCGTCAAGTCTCGTCTAATGTGCTGAAAAAGCCGTTTGCTGTGGATGGTATGACAACCGGTTGGGTCTCTGAAACGGGCGCTCGTGCGCAGACGGCGACGCCGCAGCTTTCTGAACTTTCGTTTCCGGTGATGGAACTTTATGCGATGCCGGCAGCCACACCGACGCTACTGGAAGATTCCGCTGTTGATATTGAAGCCTGGATTGCCGGTGAAGTGGATATTGCCTTCGCCGAGCAGGAAGGGGCAGCCTTTATCAACGGTGACGGTGTGAACAAGCCGACCGGTATTCTCAACTATTCGACCGTTGCGGAGGATAGCTGGAGCTGGGGCAATCTTGGCTATGTCGCAACAGGTGTTTCTGGCGGTTTCTCTGCTTCCGGCCCGTCTGACACGATTGTTGATGCGATTTATTCGCTGAAGGCCGGATACCGCCAGAATGCGACCATCCTGATGAACCGCAAGACGCAGGGCGATATTCGCAAATTCAAGGATGCTGATGGCAACTATCTGTGGCTGCCGCCGTCTGGTCCGGGTCAGGCGGCGAGCCTGATGGGTTATCCGGTGATGGAATCGGAAGATATGCCGGATGCGGCGGCTGACAGTTTCTCGATTGCTGTTGGTGACTTCCGATCCGGTTATCTCGTGGTGGATCGCACTGGCGTGCAGGTGCTGCGTGATCCTTACTCTGCCAAGCCCTATGTGCTGTTCTATACGACCAAGCGTGTGGGCGGTGGTGTGCAGAATTTTGAGGCGATCAAGCTGGTGAAGTTTGGCACGTCCTGATCACTGTGATTTCCGTCATGCCGGACTTGATCCGGCATCCAGCCA
>JBNKQT010000306.1:0-6470 GCA_050297115.1 Ensifer sp.
GCTCCTCAATTGTGTACGGCGTTTCGTAGAAATATTCTTCCAGATTGTTACCCGGTCCCGAGCGATCTACAACCAGAAAATCACTCACCTCACCAAGCGCCATCAAAGGATGATGCCAAACATTGGCGCGGTAATTTACCCCCTGATGGGCTTTCGCCAGAAAAGCCTTGGGCTCCCCCGGTTTTCCACCCTCATCTTCCGCAACAACCACAAGGAATGGCCGCCCGGAGAGCGGTGTGAAAGACTGGCTACCCAGCGGGTGCCGTTCCATCATATCCACCGCATAGGGAAACCGCCGCGGCCGACCACGGAAAATATTGAGAATGACCTTCGCCCCCTCACCCAGCGCCTGGGTTTCACCAAGCCCGTGAAACCGCTCCGTTGTCCCGCCATTGATCAGATGCATTTTCGAGGCATCCGCCTCGATCACATCACCAAAGGGTGCAAACTCCTCAGCGCTCAGCAGGTGAATGGTCAAAGCCATGGTCACGCTTTCACGCCCAAAAGGCGCAAACGGCTGATTCCGCCATCGGGGAACATGGCCAACCGCACATGCGTAATCGGTCCGACATCGTTGATTTGATCGCCGGAAAACTCATGGACATGATCGGCCTGCAGCTTTGTCTGCGGCAAGAGCTGCGCCCATTTTTCAGACTCGACAATCTCCTGCTTTGTGAAAGCATCCACATGACCGGGCAAATGGGCTCCATAGACGGCGCAGCTATCCGGGAAGTTCCCCTTGAAATGGGCAGTATCCACGATAACGCGACTGATATGACCCGCATGTCCGAGTTTGATAATCGCCCAGTCATGCCCGGGTCCACGACGTCGCGCCGTCTCCCAGCCATCGCCCATGTTCACGCCGCGCCCGGGCGCGAGGATCAAATCAGGGTGGCCGTAGTGGGCATCAGACCAGTGAATGGCATGGCCACCCCCAAAGATATAGGCAAAATCAACCTCTTCGTCCGGGCCAATTGAGGACCAGTCGAAATAGGCTGCGCCATAAACGCGCAAACGCGCAATGCCACCATCTGGATAGATATGAACACGCAAATGCGTCCAGACCCCTTCGCGATTTACGCTTTCAGCATAGTGGTGCGCATTCGGGCCCAAATCCGTGCGGTTCAGCACTTCCGTCCAGATACTGTCATCATTGGGATCTGGATCTCCGTCCTCAACATAGGCCGCTTCAATCGAGCAGGCTGGAGGATAGTTGCCGGTAAAATGGCTCGTATCAACATCGAAGCCGTTGATACTACCGGGCATAGCAAGCTTGATCACTGCCCAGTCATGCCCGGGAACGCGCTTGCGACGGCTCTCCCAGCCATCCATCCACTTGCCGTTCTCATCATATTCACCCTCCAGAAAAACCGGCGCTTCATCCTTCAGCATACGCGAAAGCGGCGCAAAGAATTCATCGGTGGCAAATACTGCTTTCGCACCCAAGCGGGCAGAAGCGAGATTGATAGCACCGGCAGTAAAACCCGGAGCCTCAGGCGGCAGTGTGGTTGGCGTCGCTACGCTCATGCATGTTCCTCATTCAAGATGTCATCGATCCGGAAACCGGCAATCCGCTCGACCTCACCGGAGGCGGTCTGCAGTTCGGTTTCGGCAGAATTGTCAACGCGAGTTTCAAAGGCCTCCAGGATAGACGCCTTGTCGTGACCTTTCACCGCAATGATGAAGGGAAACCCGAACTTATTCATATAGATTGTATTCAATTTGGTAAAGCGATTGTGTTCATTTTGTGTCAGACGGTCCAATCCAGCACCAGCCTGCTCCTTGCGGCTGTCCTCTGTCAGTTCACCGGCAACGGCCAGTTTTCCAGCAAGATCAGGGTGCGCCCTCAACACCTCAAGCCGCTCTTTTGCACTGGCTGCCCGAAAAGCGGCATTCATCGCATGCTTCACTGCCTCCGCCTTCAACGGCGTGGCAATTCCGGTATCAAAAGCGCGTTCAGCCACCCATGGCGAATGCTCGAACACGCCTCCAAAGCGGTCGATAAATTCCTGTTTTTCCAATGTGGGTCCCCAGAGAAATTGAGAGGTTGGATACAAGAGTATTCACCTTCGCCAGAGAATATCAAGACCGCATCAAAAAAGCCGCCCGGTTTCCCGAGCGGCCTTTGCTTCATAAAAAGTACTTTTTGAAAAGCCTTGCTTATTTCAGAACCGGAAACGGGCCGATGTAGCCGATGTAAGCACGGGCATCTTCCGGGTTTTCCAGCTTGTCTTCATCAGACTCGCCGTATGGGTGCTGAACAACCGTGGTCAGGTAAGCATGACCATTGATGTTGGCAAACCAATCCGTAGATGTGTTTTCCGCACCGTAAGGCGTTGTCGTGATGCGGGTCATTTCCTTGGTTTCGGTGTTGACCGCCCAGGTCGCATCGTTCTGGTGACCCGAGCCTGTGTCTTCGGCAACGATCAGCGTGTTGTAGTTGGGAATGAAGGTCAGGTTGTCGGGGTTTGCAATACCATCAATATCGCAGCTCTGACCCGCGTAAGGACCATCTTCATATTTGTGCGGTTTGCCTTCAAGGAAGGAAACAGCAGACTTCACAACATAGGCGTCATCGTAAGGCATTTCGTAAACGGCGCCACACTTGTTCTTTTCAAGCTTCACGTCGTTGCGGCCGCCCAGTTCGTATTTGCCATCAGCGCCACCGTCTTCCATGCCTTTTTCAACTGCAGACATGGCAAGGAACATGCGGTTGTTGGCTTCGTCGATTGCCAGACCTTCCATCTTGCGGAATTCGGTCGTGCCACCGAGCATCGAAGCGTAACGACGTGTTTCCAGACGGGAAGCAAGAACTTCCATGCCAGGCTTTACCTTAAGGCATTCAGCATGGCCTTCAGCATTGGAACCAAGGAAGCCCTCCGGGCAGGTGCCGTCTTCGTTGAAAGCAGCTGTTTCAAAAATGTCGGAGAACTTGACGTTTAGCTTGCGGGCCATATCAACTTCCGCGTCGGTGGCATGCCCAAGATCGACCCACTCGATGTCAGCAGCACCAGCGCCTTCACCGGAAGTCTGGTTCCACTTGGCAGCATAAAGCGTACCAGCAGAAAGGTCGCCTTCCTTGTCAGCTACAAAGCGGAAAAGGCCCGTATTGGTGCCGTCATCGGTGATGTAGGCTGTCTTGTTGTCAGGCATGATCCATGCCAGCTCAACAGCGACACGACCCATGGCATAGTGCTTGGCAACGGTTGTTTCGCCAGCTTCGTTCACAGCAACTTCAACCGGGAAACCATAGTTGTAAGGGCGGAACGCATCTTTGAATGCACCAATCGGAGCCGTGGAGGCATCAACACCGAAATAGCGGGCCATTGGCAGCCAGTAGTCATCAAGCTGGCCGTAAGTGGTTGCACGTTCGAAAGCATCAGCATTCGGCGGATACTCTTCAGAACCAAGATGTGTGTTCCAAGGAGTTACGGAACCGGCACAAGGAACCCAAAGGCCGCCAACAGCCGAGAAATCAACGGGACGTGTAGAGATCGGCGAGAAATTGCCGTCAGCGTCCTGCTGCAACTCGGAAACATACATCGCAGCCGGACGGCTTTCGAAATGCGTGATTGAGAAAAGCTTGTCGCCAACCGGAAGAATGGATGTGAAGTCGGCGGCGTCAGATACTTCAGGGGAGCCGTCGATATTGTGCAGAGCATTGCCCTTGGCGTCAGTCAGAACACCAATCTTCGTGCCGGCAATGTCCTGGCCTGAACGCGCAATCGTATTCCAGGAAAGCGGAAATTTCTTGCCATCGATTGTAACGGACGGCGAAACATTGACGACGCGCTTGGCAGCATCATCGGTGGGCGCTTCAATGCCTTCAAATTCGATAGTACCGGCAAAGGCGGCACCGGCGATGGAACAGAGCGCGGTTGCAGTCAGCAGAACACTGCGGAAATGGTTCATGGTAGTCTCCCTTGGGGCCTGCGGATCAGGCTGATACCGGGTGACGAATGAAGACCTAACTTGAAGCGATCATGACAGAATTGTTAAAGTTCTGTGACAGGCGCACCAAATTCAGATTTCGATATTGCCGAAAGGTTCGTCGTTTCGGTAACGCTCGAATGCAGTTTGATATGCAGTTTCCAGATTTTGTGCATATTTCCGGGTATCAAACAGAGACAACCGAGAGCGGTCAACAGCGAGGCGCGCTTTGCAGGCTGAAAGTGCGGCTTCATCCAGTGCCAGCCTCTTAGCCAACTGCTCGTAGGCTTCCGGTGTCTCTGTCACAAGATCATCCAGCCCCACAGCAAAAAGCAGGCTGGCCGATACCCGTGCAGCAAAGCTTTGTCCTGCCATTGTCAAAACCGGCAATCCGGCCCAAAGCGCATCACTTGCGGTCGTGTGCGCATTCACAACAAATGTATCAAGGAACAGATCAGCCAATTGCTGCCGTGCCAAATGCTCGGCCAGCGGCATATGCTCTGCGAAGACAAGCCGGTCTGGCTCCACGCCGCGTGCTGCTGCCTCCGCCCGCAAATTTACTGCCGTCGTGTCGGTCGCTTTGAGCAGCCAAAGCACACTGCCCTCGACGCTCTTCAAAAGGCGCATCCAGATATTAAACTCCGAAGGCGTGATTTTGTAAGCACTGTTGAAACAGCAAAATACAAAACCCTCTTCAGGTAATCCACATTCGGCCCTCGAAAACGCGCGGTCCGAAATGGGCCTCCGGTCATCATTCACCTGATAGCTTCCCGGCAACGCGATCAGTTTTTCACTATAGAAAGCCTCATATGCTGGTGGAACAATCACACGATCAGCAATGATATAGTCCCATGCATCCCCACCACCGGTGCCCGGATAACCAAGATAATTCACCTGAATTGGCGCAACCCTGCTGAGGAAAATAGCCGCGCGGCTGTCACGCGTATGCCCCTTGAGATCAACCGCGATATCAATGCCGACACCGCGCGCAAGCGCGACAACCTCGGCGTCGCTCTTTGCACCCACATCATAGAAATGGTCGACGTTATCAAGCAACCGCTGTCGATATCCGCCCCCACCGTGATCCTCGGCAAATGAAAACGCGTGAACTTCAAAGCGTGACCGGTCGTGCAACTCGAACAGTCTTGCCATCAGATGCATGGTCGCATGATTGTGAAAATCTGCGGAAAAATAACCAAGCCTGATCTTGAGCCCCGGTGCAGGTGGCACAAAAGCGTCAACACGCGGTGCCGCCGCCGCAAGCTCCGCCATCCGGTTCTCCGCTGCCCGCATTTGCAACCCCGGATCATCAAACAGCGTCATCATGACAAACGGCCCCGGCAACTGTTTCGGCTTGGCGGCAAATTCCGCCTGCCGCAAACGCTCCATCCGTTCGTTCCGCCGTTCATCCCAGCGGCAAAGCATGGCCTGGTAATAAAGGCCCGATGCCCACGCATTCAGGTTTTCCGGATCCAGCTCCATCACCCTGTCAAAGGCAGCAGCCGCTCTTTCAGCATCGCTGGTGCTGGCATGGAACACCGCCTTGTTCAACTGAACAGCGGCAGAATTCGGCGCAAGCTCCGCAGCTTTTTCAAACGCCGCAAGAGCAGCCTCAAGTTCGCCTATTCCCCGAAGAACTCCGGCCATGCTCGCATAGGCCTCACCAAAGTCTGGTTTGATCTGGGTGGCTGTCCGAAAAATCGCCAGCGCTTCGCTATTCATGCCTTGTTGGGCAAATATGTGGCCCAGGGCATTATAAACATCAGCAGCTTTCGGGTTTGCAACGATCGCACGGCGATACAAGTCAATTGCCGCAGCCGGGTTGTTGCAGGCAGCTTCCACATTGCCAAGCCCGGCCAGCAGGGCAGCATGCTCCGGCGCAAGCGCAACACCCGCCTCAAAAACAGAACGCGCTTCGCCAACGTCCCCAGCCTCAAGCAACATCGTGCCGAGATTGGCCCGCACATCATGAAAGTCCGGCTTTAATTTCAAAGCCTGCTGAAGATGCAAGCGCGCATCCACAGAACGACCGGCATGTATAGAAATCACGCCCAGAATATTCGAAAGCGAGGGCGAGGCGGGAAAGCGCTTCGCCAGTTCTGTCCCACGCTCATAAGCCTCGTCAAAACGGCCCTCGCCATGCAGAGCAACCAAATCCAGCAATTGTTCGCGCGGCGGATCCGCAATTCTCAAGTTCGCCATGAAGGCCGGGATAGCACGGATCAGCTTGCGCGAGGCTACAGTATCATGGGCTTATGATGCTCATGCCAATGTTTGGCGATCTCGATGCGTTTCGGAATCCAGACTTTTTCGTGGCCCAGCACATATTCCAGGAAACGCTTCAGCGCTGCCGCTCGGCCCGGACGCCCGACAAGACGGCAATGCAGCCCAACCGACATCATTTTCGGCGCGCCCTCTTCACCTTCTGCATAAAGCGTATCGAACGCATCTTTCAGATAATTGAAGAACTGGTCACCGGCATTAAAACCCTGCGGCGTGGCAAACCGCATATCGTTGGTTTCCAGCGTGTAGGGAATAAT
>JBNKQT010000307.1:0-5606 GCA_050297115.1 Ensifer sp.
CCTTCCATTGAGGAATCATCGAGAGCGAATAGGACAGGAGAATATGGTCAAAGCCCTGATGCAGGAAGTCGCTCGGCTGGAAGTTGGTGGCGTCCGCAGCAACCAATGTTGCATCCATGTTAGCCTTTGAGAGCGTGTTGCGGGCTGAAATCAGCATCTCTTCTGAAATGTCGAGACCGCATAACACAATGCCGGGATAGGTGTCGGCGATGAGTTTCAGGTTACGACCTGTTCCACAGCCCAGCTCCAGAACGCGCGCGCCCGGTTCAATATCCATTTCGCGGATCGTGCGGTCACGGCCGAGCAGGTAGTATTTGCGTGTCAGGTCATAGATATGGCGCTGCAGGCGATACATGCGGTCCATGCTTTCGGCATGGCTGGCGCTGGTTTCGACGGTGCTCATGAAATCTTCCGGTAGATGTGGAAGCCACCATAGATGGCAGAACGGTCCAGTTGGTGCAGCGTTTCGGAGCGCTCTTCCATATAGTCCCACTGGTCGAGCAGGTTTTCCGAAAGTTTCACGGGCAGTGGGCTCTTTTTGCCTGCAGTTCGGAAAATTACGCGGGCACCGGGCGTAGCGGTGCGGCAGATTTCCGTCCACAAGGCATCTATTTGCTCCGGCGTCATCCAGTCCTGTGCATCGAGAAGTATGAAACGGTCCACGCTTTGCGCCGGCTTTTCCGCCAGCATTTCCGTCATGTTGCGGTGATGTACGTTCACGCGATCGGTATTTGCGCGAATGGAGGCGTAGTTTTCGGCCTTCAAGTAGGCGGGCAGGGTGCCTTCACCCATCGTCGGGTAACGGCGTGAGAAAGCCTGCCATGCGAAATAGTTTTCTGAAATCGGGAAATCACAGGCGAGCTTTTTCAAGCGTTCGCGCAGAACGGTGGCGATATGGCCGTCTTCCGCACCTTCTGCGAGTTCCACATATTGCTGCGGCGGAATGCCGAGGCCGAAGAGCGAACTTTTCTGGCTAGTGACCCAGCGAATGAATTTCGTGTCAAAAAGCGGTGCTATGTCGCTGTCGAATATGTCGCGCTGCTCGCGAAGGCTGCGTGCTGTGGTGAGGCGCTGCAGGTTGCGGCCTTTCATGCGGGCGGCGAGATGACCGGCGCCAATGAAGCGGCCCAACAGGCCGGTTTTGTAGATATCCCGATTGAAGATGGAAATACGGCGGCGGCCACGGGCATCACGTCCGTTCCAATATTTCATTGTGTTTGCGTCCAGGTTGGGCGCGATGAATTTGTCAAACGCCTGAGCGTTACTCTTTACACCTGAAAGGGCGAACATGCGCAACACATCGGCGTGGGTGGGCAGGTACTTGAATGCCGCAAGCTTAAGCTTGTTCAGCGCGATGTGGTGGTGGTTCAGATCGACCACATCAATCTGGCCGGGTTGGGCTGTCAGATAGGCCAGCATATTGCAGCCACCGGAGCCTATGGTTGCCATTGTCTGTCCAGGTTCGATTTCCATTGCCTGGAGGTCGACTTCGGGATCTTCCCATATCTGTGGATAAACCAGACCGGAGAAAAGCAGCCCGAAAAGCCTTTCGGAAAGACCATCTTTGCTCAGAGCGCTGTGGCGTACAAATGCAGACTTGAGCTGATTATTCCTTAAGTATCCGGTAATTGGGGCAATGCCGGTCATTCGTGTGGCCTTTGTTTGTGTCCAGGAATCGAGATTCGAAAGTTAAACTTTGGCGCTCACTAATCCCGTTTCGCTACAGATTGATGACGGTCAAGCCGCAAGCCGACTCCCCCGATAACAAGATCTTAAGAGTCCATCCCCTAAAGTTGGTGGAACGACAGGGAGCGATTAACATGATGTTAAGTGCGTTTCTGCTGGACATTAAACAGCGTTATGTTTTCGCTGGTTCGGCAGCTGGCGGAGTTCTTCCGCTTATATTTTATAATTTTGATGTTTCGCGCGGCTTTTCCGAAGGCTTTGTGCAATGGGCGCTTTCAAGCCCGTCTCAAATGACATTGGCGGTCATGCCGGTCTGGGCGGGGCTTGTTGGTCTGCAACTTGGCAGGTCACGGGCGATGCGTCGGGAAATTGAAATCTCAAAAAGGGTCGAGGCCAAGAAGCTGCGTCATGCGGCAACGCATGATGTGCTGACGGGTTTGCGAAATCGAACGGCTCTTGAAGAGGATGCTCGCGTAGCTGTGGAAGCAGGGCAATCACCTGCATTGCTCCTTCTCGATCTTGACCGTTTCAAGCTGGTCAATGATACGATGGGGCATGATGCGGGTGATGAACTGCTCATTAGGCTTTCTGAGCGTTTCCGTGCGTTGCAGGTGAATGGGACGCGTGTCTACCGGCTTGGCGGTGATGAGTTTGTGTTCCTGGTGCCGGGAAAGCCTGAAAAGGCATCCATCGATACGCTCTGCGCCGATATTGCAAATGTGTTTTACAAACCGGTTGAGCTTGCTGCGGGGCAGATTCACAGTGGTGTTAGCATTGGTATCTCAACCGCCCAGCACGGACGCCGTCTTTCCACAATGTTGAAAAATGCCGACCTTGCGCTCTACAAGGCCAAGGACATGGGGGCTTGTGCTCATGTCTTTTATGAGCCTGCAATGGCGGAGGAGGCAAAGGCGCGAGCGCGCCTTGAGCGGGACCTCCTGCAGGCCGTCGAAAGGAACGAGATATTTCTCGAGTTCCAGCCAATTCTCAGTGTCGAAACCCGCGCCGTGCGTGCCTTTGAAGCTCTTGTTCGCTGGCAACACCCGCATGATGGCTGCTTGATGCCGATGGACTTCATTCCGTTGGCTGAACGTACAGGTTTGATCCTGCCACTAGGGCGGCGTGTGCTGGAACTTGCTTGCCGCGAGGCGGTCAAGTGGCCGTCGCCAATGGGGGTGTCGGTCAATGTGTCTGGAATGCAGTTCAAGTCTGCTGATTTTCCGATGCAGGTTCGAGAATGCCTGAAAGAAAGTGGACTGGCGCCTGGCAGGCTTACACTGGAGATTGCTGAAAATGTCTTCGCGTTGGAGCTTTCGGAGATTCTGCAGTGCCTGGAGGAGCTTCGCAAAATCGGTGTGCGCATCGTTCTTGATGATTTTGGTGCCGGGTTTGCCTCGGTCAGCAATATGCAGAAATTCCGGCTTGATCAGCTTAAGCTGGACCGGTCCTTTGCGGCTGCGATGCTTAAGGACAAGGGTTCTTCCGGTTTGATGGATGTGATGATGCGCTTTGGCGCCTCACTCAAGGTTTCCACCGCCATTGAGGGGATTGAGGACGAAACCCAGATGGACTTCGTGCGCGAACGTGGCGCATCCGAGGTGCAGGGCTTTCTTTTTTCCAAGCCAGTTCCGGCCAATGAAGTGGAAGCTTATATCCGAGGCGCCAAAAAGGCCGACGATGCTGCGGCATAAAAAAACCTGTCGGGTGAGCCGACAGGTTTTTACATCCTTTGTGGAGGGCCTTTCAGTGAAGCCCGTTGCTGTTCATCAGCTTTAGCTCACCCAGTTTGCCCTTGCGCTTGGCTTCATAGTAATAGCCGGTGCGATAGAGCCAGTCGGCGGCTTTTTCATTTTTGTCGGCAACAATCCACGCATTGCGCAGGTATTTTGTTGCGTATTTGATATTGGTCTCAGCATCGAAGAGCCCGTCGGGTGTTCCTTGATATCCCATGCCCTTGGCAGTGCGATAGCGGATCTGCATCAGGCCGTAGTTGCCGTTGCTATAGGCCGCCGGATTATAAGTGCTCTCGCGGTGGGCTACGTGATGGACAAGACGCTCGGGGACGCCGTAGATACGCGAATATTTCTTGATCAGCTTGGCAATTTCGGGAGGCGGGGTTTCGCTCCTGGTTTTGATGTTGACTCGCACTTCCGGCGTTCCGGGACGGTTGGGGAAGAGGCTTGCCACATCGGTGTCCGTTGGTGCGAGTGCAAGCGGCTTTACGCTTTTCTCCTCGTCTTCAACAACGGCTGCTGTTTCTGTCGCGTTTTCCGTTTCCTGAAGATCAATCTCTGCAGCCTCGGCGGTATTTGCATCTTTGATAGCGCTTTGCTTGATCGAAGCCAGCTCAGTCGATGTGCAGCCGGTAATGGCAATGCAGGATGTAATTGCAAATGCGGCTATGCCGACTTTGTTCAACTGGGCAATCAACACGGTCGAACACCTTTTCTTTTAACTTGGTCCACCAGAATCCCTCGTCCCCAAGGAAGACCTTCGCTAATGCCAAGAATGAGGCAATTTTGCGGTCAAAGGTGGCATTACCCCCAAATACAAAGATTCAGGCGGCTTTGCTGTAGGTTGCGGTGACGGCACCTGCGGAAATGAGCAGGGTGCCGCCGGTTCGATTAACGGCCTTCTGTACGGAGGCCTTGCGGATGAATGTACGCGCCTTGTCTGCCAACAGGGCGTAGCCGATTGCATTCAGGGCTGCGAGTGCGACGAATGTTGCTTCCATCACCATCATTTGTGGCAGGAAGGGGCTCGTGTGGTCAATAAATTGCGGTACGAATGCGACAAAGAAGACGATGCTTTTCGGGTTTAGCGCCGTCACGATGAAAGCATGCATCATGATGCGATGGGGTCTGTGTTCGGGCAGATTATCATTGTCGCTGATAGGGCCGGTCTGCACAGGTGCACGCCACAATTTTATGCCGAGATAGACGAGATAGGCACCACCGATCCAGCGAAGGATCGTGAAAATGTCTGCCGACGCTGCCAGCAATGCCCCAAGTCCCACCATGGACGCCGTCATTGCAACAAAATCACCCAGGGCCACTCCGGTCGCTGTCGTTAGCGCGGTTTTGCGGCCATGGCCCAGTGCGTAGGACACGACGAGCAAGATGGTCGGGCCCGGAATGGCCAAAATAACGATCGTTGCGCCCGCGAAAGCAAGCCAGGTTTCAAGTGACATTGTGGTTTTCTCCCAAAGCGGAGCTACAAAGCCACCGAAACCGGGTGCCTGTCAATCTTTATCGGTGTGTGGCTTTCCACTCTTGACCAACGAAATCCATTACCTCGCCGAACCACTTTTGATTGGTGTCAAAATGCTTGCCACCCTTGATGCGCGGAAATTCGATCGTGCGTAGCTTGCCACCCTGGCCTTCGTCATGACCGACAACGCCTGATACGCCATCAAGTGCGCTCTGAACTGCCGAGTCCACCATGGAGTGGATCAGGTGGCGGTCTTTGGCGTTGGCAGGCGCCGAGCGGGCATAATAGCCGGACTTCTGCACCATCGCACGGTCAGCCTTGATGAGTTTGCCGAACTGGCTGGAGAACCAGTTGCCGACATTGATGGTGTCGAGTTTGACGTGACCAAATGCGTCGCGTTTGACGGCTTCGCCAGCAGCTTCGCGTTCAGCTACGATGGCATCCATGCAGGCGCCTTCCGAAACGAAAATGGTGACAAAACCGGACTTGTCCATGATGCCCTTTAGGCGGGCGGCTTCAGCCTCAAGGTCGAATTCGAGCTCCGGAATATAAATGCCGTCGATGTTCTTCAATTCCGTATTCATCATCAGACCTTCGATATATTCGTTATGTCGGGTCCGTTCGATATAGGCCTGGGCGGTTGCTGCGGTCAGCCAGCCGCAGTGACGCCCCATCACTTCGTGCACAACGAGTGTGCGGGGGGCTGCACT
>JBNKQT010000308.1:0-6553 GCA_050297115.1 Ensifer sp.
CAAGGGCGCAGGAAATACTGTCTATTTTCAAGCCGTTGCAACGCAGTAGCTGGACAAATTGGTCATATCCGAAGGACGACGAATTGACTGCAATCTGCCACGTCAGCGATTTCAACCGGGCAATAAGCCCGCTTTTCAATCGCTTCCTTGCATATTTTTGTCATTTCGACGCCAAAACAACCTCATTTATGAGTTCGTGACCTAGGCCGGTTCACGCGCAAAGACAAAACAAACACCAAAACCGCTCAGGTTACTTTTCTTCTCTCAAAAACCCCTCGAAGGCTTTGAGTGTTTCCTCGCTCACGTGGTGCTCAATACCTTCGGCATCGTTGCGCGCGGTATCAGCATCCACGCCCAGCTTCAAAAGCACGGCCTCCACAATCTCATGGCGACGGCGGGACATGGCGGCCAGCTCGCGGCCTTCATCTGTCAGGAAAACACCGCGATAGGGGCGTTGGGTGATCAGGCCTTCTTCGGCGAGGCGTTTCAGCATTTTGGCCACGGTTGGCTGTTTCACGCCCAGTCGTTGGGCTATGTCGGTCTGGCGGGCTTCGCCCATGTGCTCAATCAGATCGTCGATCAGCTCGACATAATCTTCCATCAATTCCGAGCGCCGCGCATCCCGGCTCTTTTGAAACGCCTCTGCATGTGTTTCAATTTCAGTCTCGGCAAGGCGGCTTCCGCTGTCTGGCGGCATCAGGGTGTTCCTCGAATATATGTCTTTTTATAGCTTTGACTATAAACTATGCCAAAGCACCATGAAAGCCTGATTACCCCCACAAAACTGTTATTCAAGACCGGGAATCGGGATACCAAAGGTTTGCAGCAGCAGCACGACATTCAACGTGAGGATAACAGTGGCCCCAACAATGGCGCCGATATCGATCAGACGCGAATTGGCAAACTCGCCCATGATCGTGCGGTTTCGCGTGAAGAGAACCAGCGCGACCATCGGAATTGGCAGCGCGAAGGAGAGGACAACCTGGCTGTAAACCAGCGCTTCAGTCGGATTCACACCCCACATGATGACGGCGAAAGCAGGCAGCATGGTGATCAGGCGGCGCGCCCAAACGGGAATACGGAAGCCGACGAAACCTTGCATGATCATCTGTCCTGCCATGGTGCCAACAGCGGAAGACGAAATGCCCGAGGCCATGAGAGAAACAAGAAATACGCCTGCCGCAGCCCCACCCAGCAAGGGGGTAAGTGTGTGATAGGCCGTCTCGATTTCCGATACTTCTGAATAGCCTGCATGGAAGGCCGCAGATGCCATGATGACCATAGCCATGTTGACTGCACCGGCAGCAGCCAGCGCAATGATACATTCCCAATTGGAATAGCGAAGCAAAATGCGCCGTTCCCGATCATCGCGGGCGGGAGCCCGATTCTGTGTCAGGCCCGAATGCAGGTAGACCGCGTGAGGCATCACCGTTGCACCGATAATGCCCACGGAAATGGTGAGCGCAGTGGCATCCGGCATGGAAGGCACAACGAGGCCAAAGCCCGCCGCCGCCCAGTCCACCGGAGCGATAAACATTTCCAGCACATAACAAAGCCCGATGATGGCAACCAGACCGCCGATAATCAGTTCCATCGGGCGAAACCCGCGCCCTTCGAACAAAAGAACCCCATAGGTCACGACCGCAGTCACCGCCATGCCAATCAAGAGCGGCATATCGAACAAAAGCGAAAGGCCAATTGCGCCACCCAGAAACTCGGCAAGGTCCGTCGCCATGGCCGCAATTTCACTCACCACCCACATGGAAAGACGCACCGGTGTTGAAAATTCTTCCCGGCACATTTCAGCAAGATTATGTCCGGTGACGATACCGAGCTTGGCCGAAAGCGCCTGAAACAACATGGCAATCAGATTGGCTGCCAGCACCACCCACAAAAGCGAATAGCCATAACCAGCCCCGGCCTGAATATTTGTCGCGAAATTGCCCGGGTCCATATAGGCGATGGACGCAATGACTGCTGGCCCCGCAAAAAGCAACAGCGATCGAACACCGCCGCGCTCGCCCGCCAGAACCTGACGAATTTTCATGTCGGTACGCTCCGACATTGTCTGCTGTGGTGTCGTCATCCCGCTCGCACTCAATTCCAGATACGCAGCGAAATATAGCCTCGGCTAATTTTATGTCAATGAACTATGTTTAGAAGTTGAAACTATGCTGCAACGCAGCGCCACCTCATCTCAATCAGGATCATTGATCAAGCGTAGCAATACGTTCCACCCACGTGCTCACCACCCTGGCAAACAGCTCCGGCTCTTCCAGCAGCGGTGCGTGGCCGGAATTCTCAAAAACAACCTCATCGGCCATCAATGCAGAATCAACCAGAAACCGCGCCATTTGGGACGAATAGATGCGACTTCTTGCACCAGAGATCACCAACATGGGACAGGGGAGATCAGCAATCGTGCCCCTCTCATCGGCCTGTGACAGGGATTGCCACATGGCCGCCATTGCAAAGGGCCTTTGCCGACACATGATCGTGTGAGTGCGTTGATGCGGTTGGGTGCCTGATGCAAAAGTGTTTGCATTCACGCGCCCGGTATAGGCAAGCCAGTCTTCCTGCATCAAGGATAGCGCCTTTTGGTTTTTGGCACCGTCCAGCCCCCGAATGCCAAGCTCCCAATTATCCCCGTTTATGATTTTCGGACTCATGTCGATTGAGACGATACCTGCAAGCGGCACTTCGGAAAAACGACGCGCAAAGTTCCAGGCGACCATGGCACCCAGCGACCAGCCGACCAGAACGGGATGCTCAAGAGCGTGTTCACGCAGACAGGCGCGCAGAAAATCTGCAGCACCATCAATTGTCAGCGGATAGCTATTACTGGCGCAACCATGCCCCGGAAGATCAGGCGAGAAGCACTCAAAACGATCAGAAAGCCGCGCAACCACATCATCAAAAATGCAGCCTTCCATCGTCCAGCCATGCAGGAAGACGATGGGCGGATTTCGCCCGTACTTACCCATTCTTGCGAAGCCTGCCGACAATGCCGGTGGGGAAGAAATAAACGCTGAGGATGAATAAGAGGCCAAGCCAAAGAAGCCAGCGGTCCGGGTTCACGAGATCAGGAATGATGGGAAGCGGCTCGGTGAAATCCACCACGACCTGCATCAGCGGTTGAAGGTAGTTTTGCGCAAGCACAAACACTGTTGCGCCTACCACAGCGCCCCACATCGTGCCCATGCCGCCGATGACGACCATGAGCAGAATATCCACCATGATCTCGGTGGAGAGCGCCGTGCCTGGCCCCACGTAACGCAGCCAGATCGCATAAAGTGCACCGGCACCGGCAGCGATGGCTGCGGAAATGGAGGTGACCATCGTGCGATAGACAACAACGCGATAACCGATGGCCTCGGCACGGAAATCATTTTCGCGGATGGCTTTCAGCACACTGCCAAAGGGCGAATTCACGATGCGCAGCATGGTGAGGAAAAGGCCGAGCGAGCAGAAAATGAGGAGATAATAGTTCAGCAATTTGCCGTTGATCGTGACATCGAAAATCTTTGTCGAGAAGAGCTTGAAAGCGGGAGTCAACTCACGCGGGATACGATAGGTGATGCCATCTTCACCGCCGGTGATGGTGGAAAGCTGGCTGACCAGCACGGCGAAGGCCGAGGCGATGGCGAGCGTAATCATGGCGAAGAAGAGGGCACGCACACGCAACGACAGCAAGCCGATGACAATGGCTGCGACGGCGGACACCACAATGCCGCCGACGGCGCCAATAACAAGCGGCAGGAAGCCGCGCTCCATCGTGTCGCAGGCGATCGCGATGCCATAGGCACCGAAGCCGAAAAACATCGTGTGCGCGAAGCTGACAATGCCGCCATAGCCCAGCATCAGGTCGTAACTCGCCACCAGCACAATGAAAATCGCGATACGAGCCGCCGTTTCAAGCGAGCGGGAGCCCGGAAACAGGAACGGTGCAAAGAGCAGGCCGAGGCCGATGACGAGCAGCACAAACGCCAAAATACGGCTGCGAGGCATATCGTGGGAAATGAGAGAAAGCATGCCGTTACCTCACTTGCCCTTGACCACGGGATACATGCCCTGCGGCCGCCACATGAGCACAGCCACCATGAGCGCGATGTTGGAAACCAGCGCCAGTTTGGGCGCTGCAAATGCGGTGTAGTTGGCAAGCAGCCCCACCATCATTGCGCCCACAAAGCAACCTCCCACAGAGCCAAGGCCACCAATGATTACCACGATGAAAACCAGGATCATGGTGTGAAAGCCCATATTGGCGGTGATGATTTCCTGATAGCTGCCCCACATGACGCCACCGAGACCGGCGAGGGCGGAGCCTGCCATGAACACATAGATGAAGAGCCGCTTGATGCGGTAACCAAGCGCTTCCACCATGTCCGGATTTTCTACGCCCGCCCGCACAATCAGACCAAGCCGTGTGCGCGTCATTACCCACATCATGATCGCGAATAGTGCCAGCCCAACGCCAACGGCAAAAATGCGATATTTCTCAATGGCCGCCCCGAAAACGACAACCGCGCCTTTCAGCGCTTCAGGCTTCGGCATGAAAATCTGGTCCGGACCCCAGAACACATGGATCAGCTGTTCAGTGATGATCAACCCGCCCATGGTGGTGAGAATCTGGCTCAGGTGATTGCCGTAGACGGGGGCAACGATGAGCCGTTCGAATATCCAGCCCAGCAAAGATGTAGCAATAATGGCCGCGAGAATAGCAGCTGCCATGGCAGTGAGATTGAGCAAAAGGTCAGGTGAGGAGGTAAAGCCGCCCATCAGCGCCAATGTCGTGGCACCCACGAATGCGCCGACAGAAATAAACGCGCCATGGCCAAAATTGATAATGTCCATGAGGCCGAAAACGATGGTGACACCCGAGGCCATGATGAAAATCATCATGCCCATGGCAAGTCCTGCCACGGTGAGTGTCAGCCATGTTTGCGGTGAGCCGACGATAAAAAATCCAGCTATAATAAGCGCTATTGTGAGAAGCACGGGGGCCTGCCTGGACAGAACCTGCTGCAGGCTCGGCGCTTCCATCTTGGGTTTGTGTTCAGGGGCAAGCGAGCTTGTATTCATCACGCTGTCTCCATTGAAAGGCCCATGAAACGGGTCTGCAAATCCTGGTCCGCCGCAAGCTCGGCCATGGTGCCGGTATGCACGATGCGCCCGTCATCCATCACCGCCACAGTGTCCCCCAGCGCCTTGGCAAAGGAGAAATTCTGTTCCACCAGAAGCACGGTTGCGCCATCGCGTTTCAAATCCTTGATCGCCTTGGCAAGCGACGAAACAATGGCCGGGGCAAGGCCCTTGGACGGCTCATCAATCAAATAAAGTTCGCGCTTTTCCGCTACGGCACGCGCAACGGAAAGCATTTGCTTTTGCCCACCCGACAAGTTGCCCGCCGGATATCTCCAGAAGGTGCGAAGCGGCGGAAAGGCCTCGAAAATCCAGGCCAGCCGTTCATCGGAAATCTGGCCCGAAATGACAGCAAGCCGCATATTCTCCTCAACCGTAAGCCCGGCGAAAATGCCCATATCCTCCGGCACGAAGGCGATGCCCGCGCGGGATATATCCGGCGTCGCAAGCTTGGCGATATCCTGTCCGCCAAAGGTGATTTTTCCTTGAGAAGCGGGCCAGAGGCCCATGATTGTGCGCAGCGTTGTGGTTTTGCCTGCGCCGTTGCGGCCAAGTAGCATGGTCACGCCGCCCTTTGGCACGCTAAAGTCCACCCCTTGCAAAATATGATATTGGGCGATGTTGGTATGCACGCCTTCAAGTGTCAGAAGCGCTTCAGACATCGGCAATCTCCCGGCCAAGATAGGCCTCCTGCACCACATCGGAACGCATCACTTCGGCTGGTTCGCCATCAGCGGCAAGCGCACCGTTGTGCAGCACGATAATGCGGTCAGCCAGCGTGCGGATCACATCCATCTTGTGTTCCACCAGTAGTATCGTTGCCTGATCCTGCTCCTTGATCTCGGCAATCAGATCGAGGATTACCGGCGCTTCATCAATGCTCATACCAGCGGTTGGCTCATCAAACATAAAGACGGCCGGTTTCATGGCCAGCATCAGGGCCACTTCCAGTTTGCGTTGGTCGCCATGCGAAAGGCCGGAGACATAATAGTCCGCCAATTCGCCCAAACGCACGCGCTTGAGAATTTCATGGGCCTCATCGGCCAGTTCCGAATGGTTGCGCGCCAGTGAGAAAAGGTCGAAACCTTGTCTCTGCCGCGCCTGAACGACAAGCCTTACATTTTCGAAAACTGTCAAATTGGGAAACAGGTTGGTAAGCTGAAACGCCCGGCCCAAACCCCGTGCCGCACGTTCCGAAGCCGACAGGGCGGTGATGTCACGCCCATTCAACAGCACCGTGCCTTCGCTCGCCTTCAACTGACCAGAGATCAAATTGAAATAGGTGGTTTTGCCTGCGCCATTCGGCCCGACAATGGCCGTCAACACGCCGCGTGAAAAGGCACATGACACCTTGTCGACAGCCGTGTGTCCACCAAAGCGGATGGTAAGCCCGCGCGTTTCCAGCGTGATA
>JBNKQT010000309.1:0-3745 GCA_050297115.1 Ensifer sp.
TGCCTGCCGTTTGCGGCGGCGGCAGTGGCTCCACCTTCGCAGAGAAGGTGGGAAAATCATAAGACAAGCAGTTTGCAGCGTTGGACAAATTTCAGTCGGAGATGGTGTGCTCAAGCTCTTAGATAAACAGCACAATGAAAGTGTTAAAGCCCTGACTTACCGGAGTTTGCGGCATGCGGTGATGACGGGTCGCCTGCCTCCTGGTCAGGCCGTAACAATCACCGGCATTTCCAAGGCGCTGGGTGTTTCCACGATGCCGGTACGTGAAGCGCTCCACCTGCTGGTTGCTGCTGGCGCTCTGGAACATCTCGACAATCGACGGGTTCGCGTTCCAGAAATGACACCGGAAAAATTCGACGAAACACTCGCCGCCCGCATCGCGCTCGAAACGCTCGCGGCAGACAGAGCCATGTCGTCTGTTGATTATTTGCGCCTCGCAAAAATGGAGAAAATCGACGAAGAAATCGATTTGGCTTATGCACGCGGGGATATCGAAAGCGGCATAGAGCGAAACTTTGCATTTCACCGGTGCCTATATGAAACGCGATCTGCGGTAGTCTTGTTGCCGCTCATCGAATCCGTCTGGGCTCGTCTTGGCCCATTCATGCGCGAGGCAACCGAGAACCTTCACGAGACCTATCGGTTCGACCGTCATGCTGAAGCGATGCAGGCGATCCGATCCAAGGATCGCGAGGCCCTGCGTTCCGCAATTACATCAGACATACAGGACGGCGCCGGATACCTCGGTCGAAAACGCTTCATGAGCATGGCAACCTGATCGCCGCACGATTGGGCTGAGAAACCTTTCGAAACGGGCACAGTTTGCGGCCAAATTATTTTGATCAAATTATCTATCTTTATGATCATATAAATGTTATAGCCTACAACTATCTGCAGCAGAGGCGCGATTTTTGGAGTGTCCGCAATGGTTCATGAACAGCAGTTCTATATAGATGGAACATGGGTTGACCCGCTTGACTGCCAGGGCGAACTTGCGGTGATCAATCCGTCAACTGAAGAAGCATTTGCGACGATCAGTCTTGCTGGTCTTCAGGATGTCGATAGAGCGGTGGCCACCGCTAGAAGCGCTTTCTCCGACTTCTACCTGACCAAAATGGAAGTGCGGCTGGACCTTCTCAAAGCCATTCTTGCCGCCTATCAGCGCCGCAAAGATGATCTGACGTGGGCAATTTCCAGTGAGATGGGCGCGCCAGGGAAAATGGCGCTGAAAAGTCAGGTCGGCAGCGGCGAGGCCCATCTTCGCACCATCATCGAAACGCTGAAAGGTTATGCGTTTGAACGCATGATTGGCAACACGCTCATCACCAAGGAATCGGTTGGCGTAGTGGCGATGATCACGCCGTGGAACTGGCCGCTAAATCAAATCACCTGTAAGGTGGGCCCGGCCATTGCGGCCGGCTGCACCATGGTGCTCAAACCTTCGGAAATCGCACCGATGAGCGCTCTGGTGTTCACGGAAATCATGCATGAGGCGGGCGTCCCGGCCGGCGTATACAACATGATAAATGGCGACGGCCCGCTCGTGGGTGACGCCCTTTCGCGCCACGCGGATATTGATATGGTATCCATTACTGGCTCCACGCGGGCCGGCGTCAGTGTCGCCAAGGCAGCAGCGGACACCGTCAAAAGGGTGCATCAGGAACTTGGCGGCAAGTCACCCAATATCATTCTTGATGATGCAAACTTTGAAGAGGCCGTCCGCACTGGCGCGCTGGAATGCTTCAATAATTCCGGACAGTCCTGCAACGCGCCAACCCGCATGCTGGTCCCTAAACAAAAGATGGACGAAGCCGCCGAAATTGCCGCCGCGGCCGCCAACGCACTGGTTGTTGGTCCCGCAGATCGGGAGGGCATCGACCTCGGGCCAGTGGTCAGCGATATGCAGTACGGCAAAATCCAGGATCTGATTGCTGCTGGCATCTCCGAAGGCGCACGCCTTGCAGCAGGTGGGCTGGGCCGCCCCGATGGCATGAACCGCGGTTGCTTTGTAAGGCCGACTGTCTTCGCCGATGTCAAGCCGGGGATGCAGATCGAGCGGGAAGAAATCTTTGGTCCGGTGCTTTCGATCGTTGCCTATGAAGATGACGAAGATGCCGTGCGCATAGCCAACGACACTGTCTATGGACTGGCCGCTTACATCTCCTCTTCAAACATCGACCGCGCACGCAAAATTGCGCGCCGTCTGAGAGCCGGAGACGTGCATATCAACTACCCGGCTTGGGACACCTATGCACCGTTTGGCGGTTTCAAACAATCCGGTAACGGTCGGGAATATGGTGAATTCGGCCTTGATGACTTCCTCGAGGTCAAGGGTGTCATAGGATACGGAGCATGATGTCCACTGAACCCCAAAATTTGCACTCATCAGCGTCTCAGTCTGGTGAAGCCGTCTCAACAGACCATGGCGCCGTGGAGACGTTTCTGGACGCGAATCCGGATATCGAAGTACTGGAGGCATTTGTTATCGACGTCAACGGCGTACCGCGGGGAAAGTGGATACCGCGAGAGCGAGCCATCGATGTCCTGAATAATGGGCTGGCCATGCCCCGCTCGGTCTTCGCATTGGATGTTTGGGGCCGCGATGTAAACGCGGCTGGCCTTGCTGAAGGAACCGGCGATCCGGACGGCCTCTGCCTTCCGGTTCCAGGCACACTCTCCCGCGCGCCTTGGCTGAAAAGACCAACCGCTCAGGTGCTGCTCAACATGTTCGACGGCACTGGAGCCCATTTCTATGGTGATCCACGCGCTGTCCTGACGAATGTCCTTAATCAGTATGCACGACTTGGGCTGACGCCTGTCGCGGCAACTGAAATGGAATTCTATCTGATCGATCCCATACGCTCCGCACTGGATCCGGTTCGACCACCAAACTCCCGCGAAGGACGCTGGCATACCGGGCAGACGCAGGTCCTCTCGATTTCGGAGCTGCAGGACTACGAAGATCTGTTTACTGACATTGCGGAAGCATGCCACGCGCAGGATGTTCCCGCCGACACAGTCGTACGTGAGAATGGACCCGGTCAATATGAGCTAAATCTCAATCATCTGCCCGACGTCATGAAGGCGGCAGACGCGGCTGTGCAGCTCAAGCGCGTTGTCAAAGCCGTCGCCCGCAAACATGACCTCGATGCAACATTCATGGCCAAGCCCTACGGGCTTCAGGCTGGCAGTGGCATGCATGTGCATTTCTCGATTCTCGACCAATCCGGAAAAAACATTCTTGCCGATGGCAACGACGTTTCCGAAAGCCTTATGCATGCTGTCGGCGGCCTGCTGACCTATATGCCGGACAGCATGGCGGTCTTCGCGCCTCACGCCAATTCCTACCGCCGCCTCAAACCGAGCGAGCATGCTCCGACCTACGCCTCCTGGGGGATCGACAATCGTTCGGCGGCGGTTCGGGTGATCAAGGCAGGTGAGAAGGCCACCCGCATTGAACATCGGGTTGCGGGTGCGGACACCAATCCGCATCTGGTACTGGCGATGATATTGAAAGCTGCCCTGGCCGGCATGAGCGAAAAACTCAGCCCTGGCGCCGCAATCAGCGGCGATGACCATTCAATCGTGCACGAGCCCCTTCCCACCAACTGGGATGTCGCGTTGCAGCGATTCGCAGACTCGAGCTTCGCGTTGAGTGCCTTCGGGGCGGAATATCGCAAACTGTATGCTGCATGCAAACAACAGGAACTTTCGGAATTTTCGTTCCGTGTAACCGATGTCGAAT
>JBNKQT010000310.1:0-5314 GCA_050297115.1 Ensifer sp.
GTTGGATCGAATGATGCGTTCTTTGGTGAGATCAACAATGAGCTGGCCGACAAGGGCTTTCTCGTTACCTCGACAGACGAGTTGATCAACTGGGCGCGTACCGGCTCTTTGATGTGGATGACTTTCGGTCTGGCATGCTGCGCTGTTGAAATGATGCAGATGTCGATGCCGCGTTATGATGGCGAGCGGTTTGGCTTTGCGCCACGTGCTTCTCCGCGTCAGTCGGATGTCATGATTGTCGCCGGAACATTGACCAACAAGATGGCGCCTGCACTGCGCAAGGTCTATGACCAGATGCCCGAGCCGCGCTATGTGATCTCCATGGGGTCATGTGCGAATGGCGGCGGCTACTATCATTATTCCTATTCCGTGGTTCGCGGCTGTGACCGCGTGGTTCCCGTTGACATTTATGTGCCTGGCTGTCCTCCCACGGCAGAAGCGCTTCTCTATGGAGTGCTGCTGCTGCAGAAGAAGATCCGGCGCACCGGTACGATTGAACGGTAAGGGTGGGAGCGATTAAACAATGAGCGAAGCCCTGCAAGAACTGAAGGCTTATATTTCAGAGGCAAAAGCGGAGCTGGTTTCGGCCAGCGAGGTGGCTTTTGGTGAATTGAGTCTTTCTGCGACGCCGGAAAATCTGATCGATCTTCTGACGTTTTTGCGTGACGATGTAAGCTGTGCATTTGTCAACTTGATCGATATCAGCGGTGTAGACTACCCGGAGCGCGAGCTGCGTTTTGATTCTGTCTATCACCTGATGTCGCCGCGCCAGAATCAACGCATTCGAGTGAAAGTGGCGGTGGGTGAGGATCAGACGATTCCTTCTGCCACTGCGGTCTATCCCGGTGCCGATTGGTTTGAGCGTGAAGCTTATGACATGTATGGCATTCTCTATTCCGGCCACCCGGACCTTCGTCGTATTCTGACAGACTACGGGTTTGAAGGTCATCCGCTGCGCAAGGATTTCCCGACAACCGGCTATGTCGAAGTTCGTTATGATGATGAAGCAAAGCGCGTCGTGTACGAACCGGTCGCATTGCGCCAGGAATTCCGTAACTTTGATTTCCTGTCACCTTGGGAAGGTACAGAATATGTGCTGCCTGGTGATGAGAAGGCGTCGAAGCCCAGCTGATTTGCCGGGTTGGATGGATAATTTGAAAGGCGCACGGAGCGCGTGACGATGACAGAACACAGTGTTCGCAACTTCAATATCAACTTTGGGCCGCAGCACCCGGCGGCGCACGGCGTGCTGCGCCTTGTTCTCGAACTGGACGGCGAAATCGTCGAGCGTGTTGACCCGCATATCGGGCTTCTGCACCGCGGGACAGAAAAGTTGATTGAGTCGAAGACCTATCTGCAGGCTGTTCCCTATTTTGACCGCCTGGACTATGTGGCGCCGATGAACCAGGAGCATGCCTTTGCTCTTGCTGTCGAGAAGTTGACGAATACCGAAGTGCCTATTCGCGGGCAGCTTATTCGTGTGCTCTTTTCCGAAATTGGCCGTATTCTTTCGCATATCCTGAACGTTACCACGCAGGCGATGGACGTGGGTGCGTTGACGCCACCGCTTTGGGGCTTTGAAGAGCGTGAAAAGCTGATGGTGTTTTATGAGCGGGCTTGTGGCGCGCGCATGCATGCAGCGTTTGTGCGTCCGGGTGGTGTTCATCAGGATTTGCCGCCAGAGCTGGTGCAGGATATTGGCGATTGGGCTGATCATTTCCCGAAGGTTATCGATGACCTCGAGGGGCTTTTGACCGGAAACCGCATTTTCAAGCAGCGTAACGTCGATATTGGCGTAGTAAGCCTGGAAGACGCTTGGGCCTTGGGCTTTTCTGGGGTGATGGTGCGCGGGTCGGGCGCGGCTTGGGACTTGCGTCGTGCGCAGCCCTATGAGTGCTATTCCGATCTGGAGTTTGATATTCCGATCGGCAAAAATGGCGATTGCTACGACCGCTATCTGATCCGCATGATTGAGATGCGCGAATCGGTCAAGATCATCAAGCAATGTGTGAATCGCCTGCTCGGTGATGCCAAGGTTGGCCCTGTATCTTCGACCGATCGCAAGATGGTGCCGCCAAAGCGGGCTGAAATGAAGCGTTCGATGGAAGAGCTTATTCACCACTTCAAGCTCTACACCGAAGGCTATCATGTTCCCGAGGGCGAAGTTTACGCCGCGGTGGAGGCGCCCAAGGGCGAGTTTGGTGTTTATCTGGTGTCCGACGGGTCGAATAAGCCGTACAGGTGCAAGATCCGTGCGCCGGGTTATGCTCACCTGCAGGCGATGGATTTCATTTGCCGGGGTCACCAGCTGGCCGACGTATCGGCGATTTTGGGTTCGCTTGATATCGTGTTTGGCGAGGTGGATAGATGATTTTTCGCCTGATTTCGGCAGTTTTCATGGGGTTGGTTGCAGGGTCTGCTGTTGCGCAAAGCACCAGCGGCGCCTCAGATGCAGGATCAACCTCGATGAAGCAATTGCTGGATGATGGCTACGAGATCAAAACGGCCGTTCCCAACGGTTCGAAATTTGTAGTATTTATGCAGAAAGACCAGTCGGCCTTCGCTTGCGAATTCGTCTCTTTGACGCAAACGCGGTGTGGCGCCATCAACTGATGAAAGCGTGAAAAAAGAATGTCCGTTCGACGACTAGCCGAAGAAAACCTGCAGCCAGCAAGCTTTGCTTTCAGCAAAGAAAATACGGCATGGGCAAAGGCAACGATCAAAAAATACCCGAAGGGCCGTGAGCAGTCAGCGGTTATTCCGCTTTTGATGCGTGCTCAGGAGCAAGAGGGCTGGGTAACCAGAGCTGCGATTGAGGCGATCGCGGATATGCTGGGCATGCCCTATATTCGCGCGCTTGAAGTTGCGACTTTTTACACGCAGTTCATGCTGAAACCCGTGGGCACGCGTGCTCATGTTCAAGTTTGTGGAACCACTCCTTGCATGCTGCGCGGTTCAGAAGATCTAATGGATGTCTGCAAGCGCAAGATTGGTCCCAATCCGCTTGAACCCAATGAAAGCGGTACGCTTTCCTGGGAAGAGGTGGAGTGTCAGGGTGCCTGCGTGAATGCGCCAATGGTGGTGATTTTCAAGGATACTTATGAAGATCTGACCCCCACCCAGCTCGAGCACATTATCGACCGATTTGAGGCCGGCAAGGGCGAAGACATCAAGCCCGGCCCGCAAGTGGATCGTATTTATTCTGCGCCTCAGGGTGGTTTGACTTCGCTTCTTGAAGAGACCAAACCGGCAGCGAAGAATGCGGCCCCGAAAAAGACGGCAACCGCTACCAAGAAAGAGGCTGCTCCCAAGGCTGCAGCCAAGGTTTCTACCGGTGACGCGCCTTCGCTTGATGACAAGGATCGTCCGGCTGCGATGGAAAAGCCGGCAGAACCTGATGATTTGAAGCTGATTTCGGGTGTTGGTCCCAAGCTTGAGGCAACACTCAATGAGCTTGGTATTTTCACTTACGCACAGGTTGCCAAGTGGAAAAAGAAAGAGATCGAATGGGTTGATGGCTATCTGAAGTTCCGCGGGCGCATTGAGCGTGACGAGTGGATCAAGCAGGCCAAGGCGCTCGCCAAGGGTGGCGAAGCCGAATATATCAAAGTTTTCGGCAAGAAGCCGCGGTGAGGGGTGTAGAACATGCTAAAAGATTCTGATCGCATCTTTACCAATATCTACGGCCTTAAGGACAAGTCGCTCAAGGGCGCTATGGCGCGCGGGCACTGGGACGGTACCAAGCAGCTTCTTGAAAAAGGACGGGACTGGATTGTCGACGAGGTCAAGGCTTCCGGTCTTCGTGGCCGTGGAGGCGCTGGCTTTCCGACCGGGCTGAAGTGGTCCTTCATGCCGAAGGAAAGCGATGGCCGCCCGCATTATCTGGTTGTCAACGCTGACGAATCCGAGCCTGGCACCTGCAAAGACCGCGATATCATGCGCCACGATCCGCATACGCTGATTGAGGGCTGTGTGGTTGCGTCCTTCGCCATGGGTGCGCATGCGGCTTACATCTACGTGCGTGGCGAATTCATGCGCGAGCGTGAGGCGCTGCAGGCGGCGATTGATGAATGCTACGAAGCCGGGCTTCTTGGCAAGAACAACAAGCTTGGCTGGGATATGGACGTTTTCGTTCATCACGGTGCTGGCGCTTACATCTGTGGTGAAGAAACTGCACTGCTGGAAAGCCTTGAAGGCAAGAAGGGGCAGCCGCGTTTGAAGCCGCCGTTCCCGGCGAATATGGGCCTTTATGGCTGTCCAACGACTGTGAATAACGTTGAGTCAATCGCTGTGACACCAACGATCCTGCGCCGCGGTGCGGGTTGGTATACCGGCTTTGGCAGGCCGAACAACCACGGCACCAAGCTTTATTCCATTTCCGGCCATGTGAACCGCCCATGCACGGTGGAAGAATCAATGTCGATTAGCTTTGAAGAGCTGATTGAGAAACACTGCGGTGGTATTCGCGGTGGTTGGGACAATTTGCTGGCGGTAATTCCGGGCGGTTCCTCTGTCCCTTGCGTTCCCGGTGAGCAGATGCGCGAAGCGGTCATGGACTATGATGGTTTGCGTGAACTCGGTTCCAGCCTCGGTACGGCAGCTGTGATTGTCATGGACAAGTCGACCGACATTGTGAAAGCAATTTGGCGTCTGGCGGCCTTCTACAAGCATGAAAGCTGTGGTCAGTGCACACCGTGCCGTGAAGGTACCGGCTGGATGATGCGCGTGATGGAGCGCATGGTGAAGGGCAATGCGTCACGCGAGGAGATTGATATGCTCTTCCAGGTGACGAAGCAGATTGAAGGCCACACCATTTGTGCGCTGGGAGACGCTGCTGCATGGCCGATCCAGGGCCTTATCAAGCACTTCCGTCCGGTGATGGAAGAGCGCATTGACCAGTATACTGCAAAGGCGATGGCTAACGGTGTGGTCATGGAGGCTGCGGAATAAGCTATGAACGCCAAGCGCACCAGCAATGATGGCAGTATGGACACTCCGACTGAAAAGGCGGTAGAGGATCTTGTGCGTGCATCGGCTGAGGCGATGGAGTTTGCGCTGAAGGGGGATTGGGCAAAGGATATCGATCCTGCTGCGCCTCCCGTTCATCCGTTGATGGCGCATCCCACAGCAATGATGGCGGCCGCCACCGTTGTTGGTATGGGGGTGACCTCTCAGGTTGCTGGCATGTGGCTTGGTTTCATGAAAGGGTTCAGTGAGGCGCGGGAGAGTGGGGCCGATGCGGGTTCTGCGCCCGAAGTGGAATCCTCTTCCGAGGAGAAATCCATGTCTCTGCGTGCGGGAAGTACATCGCGAG
>JBNKQT010000311.1:0-5134 GCA_050297115.1 Ensifer sp.
TTCGGATATGACCAATTTGTCCAGCCACTGCGTTGCAACGGCTTGAAAATAGACAGTATTTCCTGCGCCCTTGCGCCTTGTATCTGAACAAATTGGTCATACCAAAATAACCTCATTTATGAGCCCGTGACCTAGAGCCCTTCCACCACTTCCTTGATCAGGCCTTGCACCTCAGTAGCAACAGCGCCAAGCTCGGGGTTTTCAACCGCCTGCATCGAGGCCATCGGGTCAATTCCCGCCACTTCAACCTTGCCATCCACTTCGCGCACAACCACATTGCAGGGCAGCATCGTGCCAATCAGTGGTTCAGCCTGAAGCGCCTGATAGGCAAAGCCCGGATTGCACGCGCCCAAAATCGTATATGGCGCCACATCCTTGTCGATCTTCGCCTTCATCGTGGCCTTCACATCAATCGTCGTCAGCACCCCAAAGCCTTTGGCCTTCAGCGCCTCCGTCACATGCGCAACCGCCGCATCAAAATCCATATCCAGCGTTTTGGTAAATGCGTAGCTCATAATCGGTTTCCTCTCCATTCGACATAAAACATAGTGTTCGGGAGATGTTTATCACATCTGGCGATTTCAAGCCCGACAAGCCTCAATTTTGCAAAATCACGTAATCACACTCGGCGCATCACGTCCGGTCCGCACCTTGATTTCGCCAAAATGCTCCGCTGCTGCAATCAGATCCGCCAGCGCTTCCTGCGTCTCGATGTCATGTCGGGTGGCATCCGGCTCATAGCGCTCCACATAAACACGTAGAGTCGCACCAGAGGTTCCCGTGCCCGAAAGCCGGAAAACAACACGCGAACCGCCCTCAAAGAGAATACGAATACCCTGTTTTTTCGAAACCGACTGATCAACCGGATCCGTATAGGCAAAATCATCCGCCGCTTCGACGGTGAGGCCCCCGAATTTATGCCCCGGCAATCCTGCAAGGCTATGGCGCAAATGCTCCATCAGCCCGTTGGCCGCATCGCTGTCCACCTCTTCATAATCATGGCGCGAATAGTAGTTGCGGCCAAATTGCGCCCAGTGCATGCGCACGATCTCAGCCACGCTTTCCTTGCGCGCTGCCATAATATTCAGCCAGAAAAGCACGGCCCAAAGTCCGTCCTTTTCGCGCACATGGTCAGAGCCCGTACCAAAGCTCTCTTCCCCGCACACGGTCGCTTTGCCCGCATCCAGCAGATTGCCAAAGAACTTCCATCCCGTCGGCGTTTCATACATGCCAACGCCCAGCGCCTTCGCCACCCGGTCAGCAGCACCCGAAGTTGGCATGGAGCGCGCAATGCCCGCAATCCCCTTTGCATAGCCTGGCGCAACCGTCGCATTGGCCGCAATAATTGCCAAACTGTCAGAGGGCGTCACAAACATACCCTTGCCCACAACCATATTGCGGTCGCCATCACCGTCAGATGCCGCGCCAAAGTCAGGCCCATCCGCACTCATCACATCGTCATAGAGTTCTTTTGCATGCACCAGATTGGGATCTGGATGATGCCCGCCAAAATCCGGCAGCGGCACTGCATTGCGCACCGAACCTTCCGGCGCGCCCAGCCGCCTCTCGATGATCTCTCTCGCATAAGGCCCGGTCACAGCCCCCATGGAATCCACCACCACGCGCGTGCCACCGGCAATTATCGTCCGTATTGCATCAAAGTCGAACAGGCTTTCCATCAACTCGGCATAGTCAGCTACCGGATCAATCACCTCAACCGCCATTCCGGCAACGTCGAACGTGCCGATCACATCAAGGTCGACATCCCCAACCTCGGCAATCCTGTATTCATCAATCACCTGGCTGCGGGCATAGATCGCATCGGTAATCCTCTCCGGTGCAGGTCCGCCATTGCCGATATTGTACTTGATGCCGAAATCCTCATTCGGCCCACCGGGATTGTGGCTCGCCGACAATATAATCCCGCCAAAGGCTGCATATTTTCGGATCACATTCGAGGCCGCCGGCGTGGAGAGAATGCCGCCCTGCCCCACCAGCACTTTGCCAAACCCATTGGCTGCCGCCATCTTGATCACGATCTGGATGACTTCGCGGTTGAAGTACCGCCCGTCACCACCAACAACCAGCGTCTGACCTTCAAACCCTTCCAGACTGTCGAAAATCGATTGCACGAAATTCTGCGCATAACCGGGTTGCGCAAACACCGGCACCTTCTTGCGAAGCCCCGAAGTTCCGGGCTTCTGCCCCTCAAATGGTGTGGTCGCAACGGTCTTGATCATTCTATTCGCCTCGTGCTGCAATCAATTTTTCATAAAGCCCGACATATCGCGATGCGCTCCGCTCCCAGGAAACGTCCGATTTCATGCCGTTTTTCTGCAACGTCGCCCAAAGTTTCTGGTCGCCCCAGGCATCAAAGACCCTCAGCAAGGCGAGCCGCAAACCATCATGCGTCACGCCGGAAAACTGAAATCCCGTCGCCACACCGGCCGAAACGGCGGCCTCATTGGCATCAATCACCGTGTCAGCCAGTCCACCCGTGCGCGCCACCACCGGCACGCAGCCATAGCGCAACGCATAAAGCTGCGTCAGCCCACAAGGCTCAAAGCGCGACGGAATGAGAATGGCGTCCGAGCCTGCCTGCATGAGATGCGAAAGCGGTTCATCATATTTTATGCTCACGCCCACGCGCCCACGATGCCGATCAGCCGCCGCCAACATGGCGCCTTCAAGCGCCTTGTCGCCGGAGCCCAGAACCACCAGCTTGCCCCCCCGATGAACAATCTCGTCTGTCAGGTCAGAAAGAAGGTCCATACCCTTCTGCCAAGTCAGACGGCTGATCACACAAAAAATCGGCCCCTCGTCATCGTCAAGGCCAAACTGCGCCGCCAAGGCTGCGCGGTTTTCCTGCCGCCCCTTCAGTTTGCCGCGCGAAAAATTGGCCGCAATCAGCGGATCGCTTTCCGGGTTCCAGATATCCGTATCAATCCCGTTAACGATACCATGCACAACCTCGGCCCGCGCACGGATCAGTCCTTCCAGCCCCATGCCAAATTCCGGCGAGAATATCTCACGCGCATAGGTCGGGCTCACGGTCGTCACCGCATCGGCAATTTCCATACCGCCCTTCAAAAAGCCGACATCGCCATAATACTCGATCCCATGCATTGAAAACGCCTCGCCGGGCAGTTCCAGTTCGCCGAAAACACCAGCTGAAAACTGCCCCTGAAAGGCGATATTGTGCACCGTCATCACGCTTGGAATTTCCGGCGCAAAACGATAGCGCATATAGGCCGGTGTCAGCCCTGCCTGCCAGTCATGAACATGCACAAGGTCGGGCTGCCAGTTCTCCACAAACCCGCCAGCAATTCCCGCCGCCACATAGGAAAGTGCTGCAAATCGCTTCCAGTTATCCGGGTAATCCTTGCCTTCTTCATCCGTATATGGCCCGCCCGCGCGGCCATAAAAATCCGGCGCATCGAGAACGAAAAGCTCCAACCCCTCATACTTGCAGAAGAGAAGCCGCGCCTTCACCCCGAAAAGCTCACTGAATTCGGCGAGTTTCTTCTTCCGCACCTTGGAAAGCTTCTGCATCACAATCGGGTAACCCGGCAGCAGGCTGCGCATTTCCACACCCTGCTCCGCCATGGCCAGCGGCAATGCGCCAGCCACGTCAGCCAGACCACCGGTTTTGATCAGAGGGAAGATTTCCGAGGCAACGGAAAGAACTTTCATTGTCTACATACCCAGTTTGTCGATCATAGGCTGCGTAATCAGGCAGATCCCGCCTTCAGTCCTGTAAAAACGTTCAGCATCAAGTTTGGGATCTTCACCCACAACCAGCCCCTCGGGAATCACCACGCCCCGGTCAACCACCACATTGGAAAGCTGCGCGGAGCGGCTCACCGTCACTTCGGGCAACACCACGGCATGGTCCAACGATGAATAGGAATTGATCCGGCAGCCGGTGGAAAGCAGCGTTCTGTGGATCGCAGCACCGGAAACAATGCAATTCCCTGCAACCAGCGAAGACACCGCCGAGCCTCTACGGCCTTCAATATCATGCACAAACTTTGCAGGCGGCGTGATCTCCGCATAGGTCCAGATCGGCCATTCGCCATCATAAAGGTCGAGTTCCGGCACAACATCCGTCAGATCGATATTGGCCTGCCAGTAGGCATCCACCGTCCCCACATCGCGCCAATAGGAGGTCTTTTCAAACTCTGACCGCACACAGGATTGCGTAAACCGGTGCGCCTGTGCCTTTCCGTTCTTCACAACCTGCGGAATGAGGTCTTTGCCAAAATCGCGACTGGAAGTCTGGTTGATCGCATCCTCTTTCAACAGCTCGATGAGAAATTTCGTGTGGAACACATAAATCCCCATGGAAGCCAGGGAGAAGCTCTCATTGCCAGGAATGCCCGGCGGGTCCGCAGGCTTTTCGACGAAATCGATAATCACATCCTTTTCGTCCACATGCATCACACCAAAGCCCTTGGCCTCTTCGCGCGGAACTTCCAAACAGCCGATGGTCACATCCGCGCCGGAATCAACATGCTGCTGAAGCATCAGCTCATAGTCCATCTTGTAGATGTGATCACCGGCGAGAATGACCATATATTCCGGACCATAGGGCTCGATAATGTCGATATTCTGGTAAACAGCATCCGCAGTCCCCTCATACCACTGCGTTTCCGAAACACGCTGTGATGCGGGCAAAATATCAAAGCTCTCATTCCGCTCAGGCCGGAAGAAGTTCCAGCCGCGCTGCATATGCCTTATCAGCGAGTGCGCCTTGTATTGGGTCGCAACCCCAATGCGGCGAATACCGGAATTCAGGGCATTGGAAAGCGCAAAGTCGATAATACGGGACTTGCCGCCAAAATAGACGGCGGGTTTGGCGCGACGGTCTGTCAGGTCTTTCAGGCGGCTCCCCCGCCCCCCGGCCAGCACATAGGCCATGGCATCACGCGCCAGTGGTCTCGGTCGTCTAATATCCGCATTTGGCATTACAGGCCTCCCAACCTTGAAACTCAAATCTCTAACTCAAACATCATCGTAGCAAGCGGCGGCAGAAGCATGGTCGCACTTGAGCGCCCATCCCCATCGTCGCGCGCCTCAACAGCATCAGAATTACCCTTGCCGCTGCCGCCATAGGTTTCGGCATCGCTGTTGA
>JBNKQT010000312.1:0-2185 GCA_050297115.1 Ensifer sp.
CTTGAAGGTTAAAGCGGGCGCCATTCTGAGTGCGGCAATGATAATTGGAATTCTGGCCTACGGAATCTACGCCTGGCACGGCCTCATCCTCACCTTCTTCACTGCGCTAACCAACCAGTTTCTTGCAGTGTACGGGCTGTCTGTTATGGCCGCTTTGGCTTCGTTTTTGCTAATGGAAAGGCCAGCAATCGACGCAGCAAGGCGTTTTGAAAGGCGCCACCTCGCTGAGTAAAGCCTCATATGTCTTTTGTCGCTGTATACGCGGAAACTTTGACTGGTGGTTCTGTGCTTTATGTCTCAACTGATCTAAAGTGCGAGAATCGCGTCTGGGACGCAAATATAGATTAATTTATACTCTTGAAGGTCGAGTGGATGGGGATTGTCGACAGGATCGTAGACAAATGTCGTCGAGATGGTTTTGGAGGGCTGCTTGTTGGAATTATCAAGTTCCCGCTGAGCCTGCGCCGTCGCTACAATTACACAAAGATGCTGAAGCTTAATTCACCCAAGCAGCGATTTAGCGAAATCTACAAAAGCAACCTCTGGGCCAGCGATGAATCGGGAAGTGGTGGTGGTTCTGAAGCCAACTATACCCAAACATTGCGCAATTGGCTGGTGGCCGCAATCAGAAAACACGATGTGCGCACGATTGTTGATGCGCCCTGCGGCGATTTCAACTGGATGAAGCTTGTGCTTCCTGAAGTCGACGTTGAGTACTGCGGCTTCGACATCGTGGACAGCGTGATTGAGAGAAACAAGGCTACTTTCGGCTCAGATTCCATTCACTTCGCCGTTGCCGACATCTGCAGCGACGAGTTGCAGCCATGCGACTTCCTTTTTGTAAGGGATTGTCTGTTCCACTTGTCTTTTGAAGATGTTGATCGTTTCCTGAAAAACATAGCAGGCCTCGACTACAAGTTTCTGCTGACCAATACACACCTGCCGGGCGAGGGGTTTGAAAATTCGGATATCCTCACCGGAGATTTCCGTCTGATTGACCTTTACCGCGCGCCCTTCAATTTTGACCGTGGTAGCGCACTGGAATGCGTTGATGACCACCCGCCAGGTTTTTCCATACCACGCGAAATGATCCTGATTGAGAAAAAGAACGTACCGCTTTCCCTGCGCTATTGATTTTTTGGGGGGTAATCCCGGCGCCTGGCAGGACTTTTCATTTTGAAACCGGTCACGGGTCTTCGCCGCAGGTCCAACATCGTGATGCAAAATGGCTTCAGCCCTGGCTTAATGAACCCAAAACAGCATCAAACCGCTGTTGATGGTCCGGATGTAATGAGCGTCCGGGCCATTTTTTATTGCGTCGCAGCAAGACTATGACATATAAGGCGGTCAGTTTTGGCTCGCTTTCGAGCCGTTTTCGGCTTCTGGCCGCATTCACATCCAGTTAGACAGACGTTCAAGACCGTGCAACTCCCAGGCATGTTTTCTTGTTCGGGGGATTTTTGATGATTTCAAATACCAGAAAATACGCCGACCAATGGTTCGGCAATGTCCGCAACGATGTCATGTCCGGCATCGTTGTGGCGCTCGCATTGATCCCGGAAGCCATTGGTTTTTCGGTAATTGCTGGCGTCGACCCGAAAATCGGGCTTTTCGCTTCCTTCGCCATTGCCTGCACCATTGCGTTCTTCGGCGGTCGCCCGGGCATGATCTCTGCCGCCACCGCGGCAACAGCCGTTCTCATGGGCTCGCTGGTCAAGGAACACGGGCTGGAATATCTCTTTGCCGCCACCATCCTTATGGGTCTCATTCAGCTCGTTGCCGGTGCCATCGGCCTTGGCCGTCTGATGAAGTTTGTTTCCCGCTCGGTGATTACCGGCTTTGTGAATGCGCTTGCCATCCTCATTTTCATGGCGCAGCTGCCGGAATTGATCGGCGATGGCATTCCTTTCATCACCTATCCGATGATTGCGCTGGGCTTGGCCATCATCTTCATCCTGCCGCGTTTCACCACAGCAGTTCCATCGCCGCTGGTTGCAATCGCGGTCATCACCGCAATTGCCTATTTCGGTGGTGGCTTTGATCTCCGCACTGTTGGCGACCTTGGAGAATTGCCATCAACATTGCCGATTTTTGCGTTTCCAGATGTTCCGTTGAACTTTGAAACGCTGCAGATCATCTTCCCGTATTCCGTCGCACTTGCTGCCGTCGGCCTTCTGGAATCGCT
>JBNKQT010000313.1:0-4431 GCA_050297115.1 Ensifer sp.
CAGTTATGCAGGTCTCATCCCGCACAAGCCGCTTTTGCAGATGCTGGAGCGGCGCGACGAAATGTGGTGGGCGAAAGCTGCCACCGGCCCGGCGACGCTGCTGGTTCTCGATGTTGCAGGCACGATTGCCGGTTATGCAACTGTCGGTCTGAACCGTGCCCGCGCGCTTCCGCATGAAGGCGAAATCTTTGAACTTTACCTTCTGCCGGAATATCAGGGCATCGGCCTTGGTTCGCGCCTTTTTGCAGAGGCACGTAGCCTTCTGACCTCGCTGGGCTGCAAGGGCCTGATTGCATGGTGCCTGGAAGATACCGAGCAAGCCGTTGAGTTTTTCCGCGGGCAAGGCGGCGTTGACGGCGTGGAAGGCATGGAAGACTTCGACAACGTCAAGCTCAAGAAACTCGGCTTTCTCTGGAACTGAAACTCACTCTCCCAAGATTGAATCCGGGAGATAGTTCATCGACTGCCCGGCCTTTTCACCGCGGGTTCCCCACCACATAGGCTTGTTGTAGGCACAGGAAAATCCGCCGGCGACATAGTCGGCAATGTTGCGTGCCAAAATATTGGCGTTGGGGTTGTCCAGGGCGTCAACATAGCCAACCACGCAGCCTACCCCATCGATATCGGCAACACTGGAAACAACAAGCACCTGCCCCGTGCTGTCTTTATCAACCGCACCAGTTTCAGGATTCGTGTTCTCGATAAACCAGCGCAAAATGGCAGCAATCGGTTTCCCTTGCTCATCAAGACGCCACTCAATTTTTGTGTTCACATGATTGAATGGTCCGAAGGATTCAAAAGCTTCATCAATCAGAACTTGCTTGACCTTCCCGAAGAGGACCGCCTGCCGCAGGTCCCCCTCCTTCAGATAAACGGGATAGTCTCCATAGCCATCGCATTTGAGCTGAACGCCATCTTCATATTCTGTGATCTTCTCACACTGATCCAGATTCAAGTCAGTATATGTACTTGAATTGGCGAAAGCCGCAGCACTGCAGACCAGGAAGCAACCACCTGCCAAAGCAATCATTTTGCCAAACATAAAATACCTCCAAATTATCGGCAGCAATAAAACAGAATCTGTCCCGCTTTACCATTGCTGCAAAAAAGAACGCCGCGAGAGGCGAAATCACCCGGCATATGTTGCAACGCAACCAAATTCCCATTATCGAACCGACAACCCCGTCGCATGAACAGAGGATGTCAGATGCGTATTGATGCTATTTCCATCGGCGAGAACCCGCCGGAAGATGTCAACGTGATCGTGGAAGTGCCCGTTGGCGGTCACCCGATCAAGTATGAAATGGACAAGGAAGCCGGTGCGCTTATCGTTGACCGCTTCCTCTACACACCGATGACCTATCCAGGTAACTACGGTTTCGTTCCGCACACGCTTTCCGAAGACGGCGACCCGATTGACGTTCTCATCTGCAACACACGTCCGCTCGTCGCTGGCTGCGTTATCAATGTGCGCCCGATCGGGGTGATGGTAATGGAAGATGACGGCGGCAAGGATGAGAAGATCATTGCCGTGCCGTCGCACAAGCTCACCAAGCGCTACGACAAGGTGCAGAACTACGACGACATGCCCGAGATTACGCTGAAGCAGATCGAGCACTTCTTCGAGCACTACAAGGATCTGGAGCCCGGCAAGTGGGTGAAAATTTCAGGCTGGCAGGATGTTGACGTCGCCAAGAAGCTGATCGTTGAATCCATCGAACGCTACAAGGCTCAAGGCTGATATCAGCCTTCTCCAAGCCCCTTGAGCTTCAACACGATTTCCTCCGGGTCACCATCGATCCGGAGGATTTTTTTTCGCGCGGTTTCGCCTGAGATGACCTCGAATGATGATTTCGCAATCTTCATTTTCTTAGAAAGAAGCGCAATCAACGCCTTGTTGGCCTTGCCCTTCTCCGGCACAGCCGTCACGCGTGCTTTGAGATATTCCTCGCCGTCAGCGCCGGCCTCAAACGTCTCAACGCCATCACGCCCGGCATTGGGCGTGAGGCGTACAGAAAGGCGGATATGGTCTTCGAAAACAGCCCAGGCAGCCATGGCGGCTTAATAGCCGAGCAGAGCCGGTGCGATAGTCGTATTGAGAAGCGACTGCAGGAAGAACAAAATGACCAGAACAACGATAGGCGACAGATCCAGCCCGCCAAGGTCTGGCATGAAGCGACGGATCGGCCGATACATCGGCTCTGTAAACTGATAGAGAGCGCGGCCAATCGTATTGATGAACTGATTGCTCGAGTTCACAACGTTGAAGGCGTAAAGCCAGGAAAAAATGGCCGAAGCAATCACCAGAAACCACACGATATTGATGATAAAATTCAGCGTTTGGATAATCGCTATCATGACTACCTCGATTCTTGAGTTGACAGACATGTAGCTATTGGCGACTAAACGGACAAGGCTCTCAGCCATCCAAAACTGGCAATATCCTTAATTTGCTGGCCTTCACTGGCTCCGCGACTGTCATTTGAAAGAAAATCCATGAGCGAAAAAGCAGTTGACCACCGTTTTGCGGCCTTTCGTCACCGCAATTACGCACTCTTTTTCTCCTCACGTTTTCTGGCAGCTTTTGCCCAGCAGGTTTTCACCGTAGCCGTTGGCTGGCAAATGTATGATGTCACCAACAACCCGTTTTATCTGGGCCTGATCGGCCTATTCCAGTTTCTGCCCTCTTTGCTTTTGGTTCTCGTCACCGGCGCAGTTGCCGACCGCTATAACCGTCGCGCGATTGTCTCCATTTGTCTCGGCATCGCATCTATCGGCACCTTGGCACTGTTCATCATGACGCTGACAGGCACATTTGCGCCCGTGCCAGTCTTTGCCGTGATGATCATCTTCGGCCTGGAACGCGCCTTCATGGCACCGGCAACGCAATCCCTGGCGCCCAACCTTGTGCCGAAGGAAGACCTGCCCAATGCCGTTGCGTGGAATTCTTCTTCCTGGCAGGCCGCAACCATTCTGGGGCCGGTCGCCGGTGGTCTGCTTTATGGCCTCGGCCCCACCGTTGCCTATTCCACGGCACTTGTATTCCTGCTTCTGGCCTCATTCCTCGTCGCCATTATGGCAAAGCCACCACAGCGCGTTTCCCAGCAAAAGAAACAGACCTGGGAATCCATCACCGCAGGCTTCAAATATATCCGCTCGGAAACAGTCGTCCTTGGTGCAATATCACTTGACCTCTTTGCTGTATTGCTTGGCGGCGCAGTTGCGCTCATGCCCGTTTTTGCCCGCGATATTCTGGTGCTTGGGCCGCTGGGCCTCGGCCTCCTGCGGGCTGCCCCCGGAATTGGGGCCATTCTCATGGCCATGTTGCTGGCGACATTCCCGATCCGCCACAATGCGGGCCTTCTCATGTTCATCGGCGTGGCGCTGTTTGGCGCATCCACGGTCGTATTCGGCTTTTCCGAAACAGCCTGGCTCTCCATCGCATCGCTCATCATCATGGGCGCAGCCGACATGATTTCCGTTTATGTTCGCGAATCGCTGATTGCGCTTTGGACACCGGATGAAGTGCGCGGACGCGTCAGTGCGGTGAATATGGTCTTTATCGGAGCCTCCAACGAACTGGGTGAATTCCGTGCTGGCACCATGGCCGCGTGGGTCGGCACCGTGCCTGCCGTCGTTATCGGCGGTTTTGGCACACTTGCCGTCGCGGTTCTTTGGGCCATCACTTTTCCTAAACTTCGCCAGATCGACAATCTGGATGCACCGGAGCTTGCGCACGCAAAATAAGGGAGCCTGCGCCCAAACGCCGCAAAAATGCGCCTCTCGTCATAAAAAGGTCACCGTGGGACTTGCGAATGACGAAAAAGCATCCCACATTGCTTTTATCAGAGGAGCTAGACGATGAACGCAATCAAGACTGCGATCTTTACTGTTATTGGACTTGCAATTGCTGGAATGGCAGCTGTGTTTACAGCATCGCTTCTTGTGGCGCTTGCGGGTATCGGCACAGTGCTTCTCGCCACACGCGCACTCTCGATGAAAATGCAGCCTGAGCCAGTTCGCGTTAGAACGCACGATGGCAATATTCGCCGCGTTTGGGACGATGGTCGCGGCAAGATCATCGACATGTAATCTCAGCAAATTGGCTGTGAGCTTGGAACCGGGCCTTGATGCCCGGTTTTTTATTGCCAAGAAAGCCCTTCAAAAGCGGCTCCATATAGGCTAAATGCTAGCCAACTTTTGACTGAGAGCTGAATTCGAAGGCAAGAAATATGGAAAAGTTCGTCAAGCTGACAGGCGTTGCTGCGCCCTACCCGGTGGTTAACATCGACACCGACATGATCATCCCCAAGGATTATCTGAAAACCATCAAGCGCACAGGTCTCGGCAAGGGTCTTTTCTCCGAAGCCCGTTACAATGAAGACGGCACGGAAAACCCGGATTTTGTTCTCAACAAACCAGCCTATCGCA
>JBNKQT010000314.1:0-6290 GCA_050297115.1 Ensifer sp.
CCTGGGGTTACGAAGTGGCAGTGCCATCAAGCGGCTCCAAATATGTAGGCCAAACCAAAACGCTCGCCCAATGGGCCACACTTGGTTTCACACGTCCCAACGGCCGCGGCTTCAGGATCGGCAACGAGCGCGCCGTCCTCAAACTCCCGGCAGGTAAAGGCGGCCCCGGCTTCCTGATGACCCGCAATTTCTTTGTGCTGAAAAACTACAACAATGCCGACAGTTACGCACTTTCCGTTGGCCTGCTTGCCGACAGGCTTTCAGGCTATCCCGGCATGGTGCAAAAATGGCCACGCCCTGCAGGTGCGCTGGATGTGGAAGAAAAATTCGAAATCCAGACAAGGCTGAAGGCACTTGGCTATTATCAGGGTGATGTCGATGGCAATCTTGGTTCCGGCTCCAGAGCTGCGATTGAAGCATTTCAAAAGCGAAATCGCCTGCCTGTCGACGGTGAACCGACAAAACAGCTGTTGAACCATCTGCGGCAGTAAAGCATCACAGAACCGGACCTCTTTACCTTCCTCTTAACTTGCGGCATTGAGGAGGGTAATATGCGTTGCGGGAAACACGCACAAACGAGGTTGGGTTCCTTGAAACCGTCACTGCCAGATATTGCATCAAAAGGCCTGATCGCAGCGCTTGCGGCCTGCATGGCCTTTGTAATGGTTGCCATTTATGCAGAACCTGCCGCAGCTGAGCAAAAAGGCCGACCGAAAACCTTGCTTGAGCTTTTTATGAGAAGCAAAAAAAAGGCAGAAAAACCGGCAACGAAGAAAACACGCGCGCGTCGCAGCGGCAGCCAAAGCGGCAGCTCTTCGAAACCCCGGCAACAAATACCGGACAAACTTGAAAACGCAAAAACCGTTCTGGTCTTCGGTGATTTTAATGCCGGGTCTTTGGCGAGCGGGCTTGAAAAAGCCTTCGAAACCACCCCCGGCGTGGTCATTGAATCACGTATCAAAGGCTCATCCGGTTTGGTGCGGCAAGACTATTACGATTGGCCCGGCGTCGTCCCCGAGCTTTTTGATGAGGTCAAACCCGCTGTCGCCGTCATTAGCATTGGCGGCAACGATCGCCAGAATATCGAAACCGGCGACGCAGAATATCAGTTCCGCTCGCCTGAATGGAAACTGCGCTACGAGCAGCGCATCCAGACCATCATCACAGCCGCCAGCCAGCGCAATGTCCCCTTGCTGTGGGCAGGCCTCCCCTCTTTCCGCTCCACCTCCTTTGCAGCCGACATGGTCACGTTGAATTCCATGTACCGCCAGGCCGCTGAAAAGGCCGAAAATGCAACCTACATTGATCTGTGGGAAGGTTTTGTCGACGAGAACGGCAAGTTCACTTATTCAGGCTCCGATATTGACGGCCAGCAGGTTCGGTTACGCACCTCCGATGGCCTCGGTTTCACCACTGCGGGCAAGCGCAAACAGGCCTTTTATGTCGAGCGACATATCAAACGTATCATCGGCAGCGCCGCAAATGCAAACTTCGTCAACATACCCGCGAACAGCCTGACAGACTTGAGCTATTTCCCGCCAGTCAACAGCAAGCAGCTCGTTCGCACAGAACCTATTTCCATCACCGACCCCGCCCTTGATGGTGGTGACGGCCTGCTCGGTGGACCCAATCCGCCCCTGCCTGCAGCCAGTCCTTTGAACCGCTTGTTGCAGAATGGTTATACAGGCCCCGAAACAGCGGGGCGGGCAGACTATTACAATCCCGCTTCACAAACCCAATAGCAGGCAACAAAAAGACCGCCCTGCAAAGCAGAGCGGTCTTTGAACTTCTCACCTGATAATTGAACTAATTCGTTACCGCGGCAGCGTTGTGCTGCCCATCAGCTCTTCATCAATTGCACGCGCAGCCTGACGGCCTTCGCGGATAGCCCAAACCACCAGCGATTGGCCACGACGAACGTCACCGGCAGCCCAAAGCTTCTAAACAGACGTCTTGTAGTCGTTGGTATTGGCAACCACGTTCTTCGATCCGCGGCGGTCAGTATTGATCTCCAGCTTGCCGTCAAGCTCTTTGAGAACACTGCCCTCATCAGGACCGCTAAAGCCGATCGCAATAAACGCAAGGTCAGCCTTGATGATGAACTCAGTGCCGGCGATAGGATGACGCTTTTCGTCCACCTGAACACATTTCACGCCCGTCAACGTGCCGTCTTCACCCACGAATTCCAGCGTACCTACCTGGAATTCGCGAACAGCACCCTCAGCCTGTGAAGTGGACGTACGCATCTTGGAGGGCCAGAACGGCCACACGGCCATCTTGTCTTCCTTTTCCGGCGGACGCGGACGAATGTCGAGCTGCGTCACCTTTACAGCACCCTGCCGGAAAGCTGTTCCAACGCAGTCAGATGCCGTGTCGCCACCGCCCACAACTACCACATGCTTGCCACCGGCAAGGATAGGCTCAGCAGGCCAATGAACACTTTCGATATTCTCGCGGCCCACGCGGCGGTTCTGCTGAACAAGGTAAGGCATGGCATCATGAACACCAGCGAAATCCACGCCTGGGATACCTGCTTCGCGCGGCTTTTCCGATCCACCGCAATAAAGCACTGCATCGTGTTCAGCCGTCAGCTTTTCAACGCTGATATCCACGCCAACATTAAAGCCGCAGTGGAAGGTCACACCCTCACCCTGCATCTGTTCAACACGGCGGTCGATGAAGTTCTTCTCCATCTTGAAGTCCGGAATACCATAACGCAGCAAACCGCCAGGCTTGGATTCGCGCTCATAAACATGAACATCGTGCCCAGCGCGCGCTAGCTGCTGCGCAGCCGCCATGCCAGCCGGACCGGAGCCGATAACAGCAACCCGCTTGCCGGTCTTTTTCGTTGCTGGCTGCGGCACGATAAAGCCCATTTCATAGGCCTTGTCGGCAATCGCCTGTTCCACCGTTTTGATGGTCACCGGAATGTCTTCCAGGTTCAGCGTGCAGGCATCCTCACAAGGGGCGGGGCAAACACGACCGGTAAATTCCGGGAAGTTGTTTGTCGAATGCAGGTTGCGGATCGCCGACTTCCAGTCGCCATTGTAAACGAGATCGTTCCAGTCCGGGATCTGGTTGTGAACCGGGCAACCCGTATCACCGTGACAGAAGGGAATGCCGCAGTCCATGCAGCGGGCCGCCTGTTTCTGCACTTCCGCATCAGACATGGGGATCGTAAATTCGCCGAAATGCCGGATACGATCCGACGCGGTCTGGTACTTGGCGACCTGACGATCGATTTCCAGAAAACCTGTTACCTTACCCATCTTTACTCCCCAATCACCGAACTACGACTGCGGTGCCAGACGCCGAAACCATCAGCATCGACCCGCTGGAGCCGGTTGAAATATTTTCGTAGTCGATATCCACGCCAATCACGGCATTGGCACCGAGTTTCGAAGCCTCTTCCTGAAGTTCGCGCAGTGCTGTTTCGCGTGCCTCTTTGAGAACCTGTTCGTAGGCGCCCGAACGGCCGCCTACAAGATCACGAATGCCAGCAAAGAGATCACGAAAGATATTCGTGCCCAAAATGGCCTCGCCAGTCACGATGCCACGATATTCAGCAATCTCGCGACCCTCTATCGTATTGGTCGTCGTAACAATCATCGTCATTACTCCGCTGCAACGCCCATTTTCATCCGCTCCATTTCTTCGAGCGCACGGCGGTATTCAACCGGCATGACCTTGCGGAATTTCGGACGGAAGTCGGCCCAGTTCTCCAGAATATGCTTCGCACGCTGCGAACCTGTGTAATGCGCATGATTGGAAATCAGCTGCACCAGACGCTCTTCATCGTGACGTGTCATGTCTTCCGACACATCAACGCGGCCCTTGTGGGCCAGATCGCCACCGTGGTGATGCAACTCTTCCAGAATATCATCCTCTTCCGGCACCGGCTCCAGCTCAACCATGGCCATGTTGCAGCGCTTGGCAAAATCGCCCTCTTCATCGAGAACATAAGCCACACCGCCGGACATGCCAGCCGCGAAGTTACGGCCTGTACCGCCAATCACGACGACAACGCCGCCGGTCATGTATTCGCAACCGTGGTCGCCAACGCCTTCCACAACGGCAATCGCACCGGAGTTACGAACCGCAAAACGTTCCCCAGCCACGCCGTTGAAGTAGCACTCACCGGCAACCGCACCGTAAAGCACCGTGTTGCCAACGATGATGGACTTTTCAGGCACAATCTTCGTGTTTTCCGGCGGGCGGACAATAATCTTGCCGCCAGAAAGGCCCTTGCCAACATAGTCGTTGCCATCGCCAACCAGACGGAAAGTCACGCCACGCGACAGGAACGCACCAAAAGACTGGCCAGCCGTGCCGTTCAAGGTCACATCAATCGTGTCGTCCTTCAGGCCCTTGAGGCCATAACGCTTGGCCACTTCGCCCGAAAGCATGGCACCTGCAGAACGGTCCACGTTCTTGATGTTGACGTCGAAAGCCACCGGCTCTTTGTTTTCCAAAGCAGGCTTTGCCTTCTCGATCAGTTTGCGGTCGAGAATGTCATCAATCGGATGGTTCTGACGCTCGGTCCAATAGGTTGCTTCCTTCGGTGCATCCACCTTGTGGAAGATATTGGTGAAGTCGAGGCCTTCCGCCTTCCAATGGGCAATCGCATCCTGCTTGTCGAGCAGTTCAGACTGACCGATCACGTCGTCAAACTTGGTGAAGCCCATGGCAGCCATGATCTCGCGAATTTCTTCCGCAATGAAGAAGAAATAGTTGATCACATGTTCAGGCGCACCCTTGAAGCGCTGGCGCAGAACCGGGTCCTGTGTCGCGACACCAACCGGGCAGGTGTTCAGGTGACACTTACGCATCATGATGCAGCCAGCCGCGATCAACGGAGCCGTTGAGAAGCCGAATTCATCGGCACCCAGCAGAGCACCAACAATCACATCGCGACCAGTGCGAAGACCACCATCAACCTGCAAAGCAATACGCGAACGCAAGCCGTTCAGCACCAATGTCTGGTGCGTTTCGGCAAGACCAATTTCCCACGGACCACCCGCATGTTTCAGCGAAGTCAGCGGAGACGCACCTGTGCCGCCGTCGTAACCGGAAATGGTGATATGGTCTGCACGCGCCTTGGCAACACCGGCAGCAACCGTACCCACACCCACTTCAGACACGAGCTTGACCGAAATATCAGCGCTCGAGTTGACGTTTTTCAGGTCGTAGATGAGCTGCGCCAGATCTTCAATCGAATAGATATCGTGGTGCGGCGGCGGCGAAATCAGACCCACACCCTGTGTCGAGTGACGGGTTTTCGCAATCGTTGCATCCACCTTGTGGCCCGGTAGCTGGCCACCCTCACCGGGCTTGGCGCCCTGTGCCACCTTGATCTGGATCATGTCGGAGTTGACGAGGTATTCCGTCGTCACGCCAAAGCGACCGGAGGCAACCTGCTTGATTGCAGAACGCTCTTTCGGGAGCGAGCCATCCGGCAGCGGCAGATAGCGCTCAGCCTCTTCACCACCTTCACCGGTGTTTGATTTGCCACCGATCTGGTTCATGGCAATCGCCAGCGTGGTGTGCGCCTCACGACTGATCGAGCCGAAGGACATCGCACCCGTGGAGAAGCGCTTTACAATCTCTGCGGCAGGCTCAACATCATCGATAGAAACCGGCTTGCGACCGCTCTCTTCCGCCGTCTTGATCTTGAACAGACCACGGATCGCGTTCATGCGCAGTGTCGATTCGTTGGTCAGCTCCGCAAATTCGCGGTAGCGATCCTGCGAGTTGCCACGCACGGCATGCTGCAGCGAGGCCACAACATCAGGCGTCCAGGAGTGTTCCTCGCCGCGCTTGCGGAAGGCATATTCGCCGCCCACATCCAGCGTGCCGGAGAGAACCGGATCATTGCCAAAAGCAGACTGGTGGCGGGCCACTGTTTCCTTGGCAATCTGCGTCAGGCCAATACCTTCAATCTTGGTGGCCGTGCCGAAGAAGTAACGGTCAACCAGGTCAGACGAGAGACCGATCGCGTCAAAAATCTGCGCGCCGCAATAAGACTGATAGGTCGAGATGCCCATCTTGGACATAACCTTCAGGATACCCTTGCCAATCGCCTTGATGTAACGGGTCACAACCTCATCAGCTGATACTTCTGACGGGAACAAGCCCTTGTTGTGCATGTCGGTCAGCGTATCGAAAGCCAGATACGGGTTGATTGCTTCAGCACCGTAACCTGCCAGGCAGCAGAAATGGTGCACTTCGCGCGGCTCACCGGTTTCAACCACCAGACCAACGGAGGTGCGAAGCCCCTTGCGGATCAGGTG
>JBNKQT010000315.1:0-4563 GCA_050297115.1 Ensifer sp.
CCCAAGATTGTCGAGATTGAACTGGTCACCGAAGAACGCCTGATCACGGTCGATGAAGACACCGGCGCAAGCATCTGGGCACTGACCTACAACGGCTCGGTTCCCGGACCGCTGATCATCGTGCATGAGGGCGACTATGTCGAACTGACCCTGCGCAACCCGGAAACCAGCATCATGGAACACAATATCGACTTCCATGCATCGACGGGCGCGCTTGGTGGCGGTGGCTTGACCCACGTTTATCCGGGTGAAGAAACCGTTCTGCGCTGGAAAGCGACCAAGCCTGGCGTCTTCACCTATCACTGTGCCCCCGGGGGCGCGATGATCCCCTATCACGTCACACACGGCATGAATGGTGCCGTGATGGTTCTGCCACGCGACGGCTTGAAGGATAAGGACGGCAATCCGCTTCATTATGACAGCATCGCCTATATCGGTGAGCAGGACTACTACCTGCCGCTTGACGAAAATGGCGAATACAAAACCTATGAAGCCGCTGGCGATGATTATGCCGACAGCTTGGAAGCCATGCGTACATTGGTGCCCACTCACGAAGTCTTCAATGGTGCCGTCGGTGCGCTAACAGGCGACAATGCGCTGAAAGCCAAGGTCGGCGAAACGGTTTTGATGATCCACAACCAGGCCAACCGCGACACACGTCCACACCTGATTGGTGGCCATGGTGAGTTTGTCTGGGAAGCCGGCTCGTTTGCCGACAACCCGCAGACCGGCCTCGAAAGCTGGTTCATTCGGGGCGGTAGTGCTGGCGCAGCCATGTATACGTTCAGGCAGCCTGGCGTTTACGCTTATGTGAACCACAACCTCATTGAAGCCGCCCTCTTGGGTGCCACAGCTCATTTCGTGGTGGAGGGCCAGTGGGACAATAACCTGATGGAACAGGTTATTGCACCGCATAAGATTGGCAGCTAGATAAGTGGAGCCTGAACAATGAAACCCGCCGTCGCCCGCTTTGCTGATCACCGCGCAATCCGTATAGGGCTTGCCGGATTGCTGGCGGCGGCACTAGCAATCGGGGCCGCCTATATCTTGCGCGGTCCCGATTTGCATTATGTTCCGCAGATGGCCGAGCAACCGGTGACATTTCCCGATGGCCACGTGATCTATGTCCAAAAATACGAGTTGACGGTTGCAGAATGGAACGCCTGTTTTGCTGACGGCGGATGCGCTGAACAACTTCGGCCGCCCAAAGGGCATGATGCAGCAAAGGTGCCAGCAACTGGTCTCAACTACATCGACATCTCGCAATATCTTCTCTGGATCAATAAAAAGGCGCGCCATGCATTTCGCCTGCCCACATCTGAGGAGTGGAACTTCATGGCAAAGAGTGTGCTTCCTGAAAAGCCTGACCCAATCTTTACCGACCCGGAACTACGATGGGCATCAGCCTATCTGGTAGAAGGCAATGCGCCCCGCACCCTGCGCGACCAGGGCAGTTTCTCTACAAGCGCCGAAGGCATAGCCGATCTTGACGGTAGTGTCTGGGAATGGACCAACGACTGCTACGCCGGTGAAGGCGAACCTGTATCGCCCGACCGCTGTGCCGCCTTCTATGTTGGCGGCGAACACGTCGCCGTCATCCCCTATCTCGAACGAGACCCGGCCCGAGGCGGCTGTGCCGTCGGCGCGCCACCCGCACATCTGGGCTTTCGATTGGTAACCGATGACCCAATCAAGGCTTGGAACGCCACCTGATCATCTGGCCAATCAAAAATGACGTCCCAAAATTGAAATTCTCCTCTTTTCCAGCCCACACTCGGGTTGAATTTTTCATCATTTGCTGAAAATTAGCGCATATCTTACAAGGAAATGCATATTGTCATTTTTGCGCTCATTGGGACCAGCAGTTGCACGCACCTCAATCGTTGAGGCCACGCGTGCCGGGATGGGTGCCTTCATCGGTCTGGCATTGGCTGGTTTCTGCCTCCTATCTCCAGATATTGATTTAAAATTGGGCCTGTATTTGGTGGCGCCTTTTGGTGCATCATCCGTCCTGCTTTTTGCAGTTCCCAATAGTCCGCTTGCCCAACCATGGTCAGCCATTGTCGGCAATACCGTTGCTGCTCTGGTTGGCGTTGCCGTCTGCATGGCATTAGATGAACCGACATTGAGAATTGCTCTGGCTGTCGGACTTGCAATAACCAGCACGATGCTCATCAGGGCCGTTCATCCTCCGGCGGGAGCCGTGGCGATGACGGCCGCCATGAACCCGGAAACTATCCAGAAGCTCGGATTTTGGTTTGCGCTTGCACCGATTGCATCAGGCACGATCGTCTTAGTACTGACCGCAATAATCTATGCCAGAATAACCGGGCGGCGATATCCATTCCGTCAATTCGATGATGCCAACCTTCATGGAACGCATGATCCCGAGCCAGTGGAACGCTTAGGCCTGTCAAAACAGGAACTGACCGAAATCCTCGAGCGCTATCGGCAGTCATTCAATTTGGGCGTTGAGGATTTGGCACGTTTGATCGGCGCCGCAGAGCTTCAAGCCGCAACGCACCATACCGGACCTCTGACAGCGTCAGATATCATGTCCCGAAATCTGATTACGGTGCAACCACGCACTAGCCTTGGCGAGGTTGCCGATCTGTTCAAGCGCCACAAGTTTACATCCCTGCCTGTCGTGGATGAAAATTCAAAACTGCTGGGCGTCATTTTCCAGATGCATCTTATTAGCCGCGCCCGGGAAGACGCGCTCAGGCTACAACGTGGGTTTGTTCCCGCCTTCAAGAGGCTGGTCGATCGCGACCGCGACCGACCTGTACATGCCATGGAGATCATGAGTGTCACGATCCCACGCGCTGTTGCTTCCACGCCGATTGGTGCATTACTCCAATTAATGGGTGACGGTGAAGTCGACGCAGTCCCCGTGCTTGAATACGGAGAATTAGTCGGGATAGTCACACGAACAGATCTCATTGCCGCATTGGCGCGCAGGACAGTACGCATGGACAATGACGAGATACAAAAAGCATAGGCTACCGTCCGGTGGCGCATTGAGTGAGCCTGCCGCAAGACTACTAAAGGCCGCAATTAGGCGCGATGGCACCTTAGTTCATTCGACAAATCTCGAACGCAGGAAATTGAGCAGTTGAGGTGTTGTCACGTTAACCTACATGCGATTGCCTGTGGCTCTGGCGAGGCTAGATTTCGGCGATGCATAATCTAGATGTCAGTTTCAAGCGTCACCGTTTTCCGCCGCAGATCGTTGCTCACGCAGTTTGGCTTTACCTGCGGTTCAATCTGAGCCTGCGTGAAGTTGAGGAAATGCTGCTTGAGCGTGGGATCGACGTTTCCTATGAGACAGTCCGTCGTTGGATCGCCAAATTCGGCCCCCAGATTGCGCGTAACCTGCGACTACGGCAGGCCCGCCCTGACGATGTCTGGTTTCTGGACGAAGTCGTCGTGAAATGCGCTGGAGAAAAGTTCTGGCTCTGGCGCGCGGTCGATCAGCATGGCATCGTTCTCAAAGAGATTTTGCAGAAGCGCCGCGACAAGAGGCAGCCAGGCGCTTGTTGGTGGCGTTGATTAAGCGCTATTGCTTTGTTCCCAAACGGATCATCACCGATAAGCTGCGCTCCTACGGCGCAGCAAAGGCAGACATGGCCCCAGTCTCGACCACTGGTCGCACAAGGGTCTCAACAATCGGGCCGAAAACAGTCACTTGCCGTTTCGAAAGCGAGAACGAACAATGCAAGCCACCGGTCGCCGGGAGCGCTGCAACGGTTCGTCTCCATGCACTCGGCTATTCGCAATTGCTTTTCAGTGCCATCCCGCCGCCGTGCTGCACAAACAATTCGCTACCATCGCCTCGAAGCGTTCGACGCATGGAAAACCGCGGCCTGCATCGCATGAAAATTCCTGAACCTCCGGCCCTTCTCAGCCTGCCAAACTTAACGTGACAACGCCCTCTAAGATTTTATTAAACGCATTAATCGGAACTTTAACTCGAGCCGTTTCGCCGCTCCTTAAGAGTGTATATAAGTAAAAAAGCAACTAAATCGAGCATCTGGCCGTTCTAATGTCAACCACTATTCGCCCAAAAGTAGCAGATAACGGTCAGACCTCGCCACAAAGTGAAGGAGTCATTCTCATGAGACGAGTCATTTGGTTTTTCGCTGTGTCAATATTGGCCGCCTATAGCGCTTTCGCAAACCAGCGCCTTCCCTTAAACTCGCCTGCAAAGAAAAAAGTTACCGAGTACGGCATTCAATGCACCGCAGTTTTTGCTATTTTTGCCGAACTTTATGAGGAAAAGGGGGACACAGAGAACTCTAGTTATTATGAGGGTAAGTTTGAAGCCAAATACGCCGAAGAGGAAGCTAACTTCACAAGCTCAGGAAGAGACAAGAATGAGTTTAATAAATATGTTCAAAAGCATGTTGACGGTTTAGCAAAAATTGCGCCCCAGCTGCCGAAAGAGATACTCGGGCTCAAAGAGCGTTGCGATCAAATGTTCCCCTAAACTAGGCCCTGTTGAAAAAGTGGTTTCCCATATTACCGAGTTATCTTTCAAGATTGCCTTTTAGGAGTTAGTTT
>JBNKQT010000316.1:0-3655 GCA_050297115.1 Ensifer sp.
AAGCGCCAAGAGGTCGCAAAACTGCGCTCAAGGATTTGATTTGAGAACAAGGGCAGAGAGAATGACTGTGTATCCCGGCGTCATCGAGGCAATCGGCAATACGCCACTTATCAGGCTGGACGCTGCATCCGAGGCGACCGGCTGCACAATCTATGGCAAGGCCGAATTCTTGAACCCCGGTCAGTCGGTCAAGGACCGCGCCGCGCTCTTCATCATTCGCGATGCCGAAGCAAAGGGCCTGTTGAAGCCCGGTGGCGTAATCGTTGAAGGCACGGCGGGCAACACCGGCATTGGCCTTACCATGGTTGCCAAGGCCCTTGGCTATCGCACAGTCATCGTCATCCCGGAAACCCAAAGCCAGGAAAAGAAGGACGCTCTTCGCCTGCTCGGTGCCGAGCTGGTTGAAGTTCCAGCCGTTCCCTACAAAAACCCGAACAACTATGTGAAAGTCTCCGGACGCCTTGCCGAGCAGCTTGCCAAAACCGAACCGAACGGTGCCATTTGGGCCAATCAGTTCGACAATGTTGCCAATCGCGATGCTCACATCGCCACCACCGCGCCGGAAATCTGGGCCGACACAGATGGCAAGGTTGATGGCTTCATCTGCGCAGTTGGTTCTGGTGGCACGTTGGCCGGTGTTGCAGCGGGTCTTCGTCGCCACAACAGCCAGATCAAGATCGGCATTGCCGACCCCGAATGGGCCGCCCTTTATGAATATTACACAAATGGCGAGTTCAAATCCCCCGGCTCCTCCATTACTGAAGGCATCGGTCAGGGCCGCATCACCGCCAACCTGAAGGATTTCTCCCCGGACTATGCCTATCGCATCCCGGATGCCGAAGCCCTGCCGGTCATTTTCGATCTCGTGCAAAGCGAAGGTCTGTGCCTTGGCGGCTCGTCCGGCATCAATATCGCCGGTGCCATCCGCATGGCGAAAGACATGGGCCCCGGCCACACCATCGTCACCGTGCTTTGCGACTATGGCAACCGCTATCAGTCGAAACTTTTCAACCCATCCTTCCTTGAAGAAAAGGGCCTGCCTGTGCCACAGTGGATGACAACGACGCCGGACATTTCGGTGCCGTTCGAACCCGTGGAATAAGCAATTCCCGAAATGCCGCAACGGTCTGACATGCGGAATTGCTTCAATCAAAAGATTTGAGCAATGACGACCAAACTCTTGTTTCGTGACGACTTTTATCTCGCCACCTGCGAAGCTCACGTAACGGCAATTCACGAAAACGGCGCGATAGAACTCGACCAGACCTGTTTTTACGCAACCTCCGGCGGTCAGCCGGGGGATGACGGCTTTCTGGAGCGTGAGGACGGCACCCAGATCAAGCTCGCTGTCACCGTCCACGGTGATGACAAATCGACCATCCTGCATATGCCTTTGGAAGGCGAGCCAGCCCCGGCAATCGGTGAAAAGTTGGTCTGCCATGTCAACTGGCCGCGTCGCTACAAGCTCATGCGCATGCACACCGCCTGCCATCTGCTCTCCGTCGTCTGCCCATTTCCCATCACCGGCGCTTCAGTCAGTGAGGACGATTCCCGTGTTGATTTCGACATGAGCGAGACCATCGACAAGGCCGAAGTCACGAACAAGCTGATGAAGCTCGTCAATGAAAACCATCCCATATATGTCCAGTGGATCACCGACGAGGAACTCGCCGCAAACCCCGACATTGTGAAATCCAAAAATGTCCGCCCACCAATGGGTATGGGGCGCGTCAGCCTTGTGTGCATCGGTGAGGATTCTGCCGTGGACAGCCAGCCCTGCGGCGGCACCCATGTGTCCGAGACTCAGGAAGTCGGCGCAATCCACATCGGCAAAATCGAGAAAAAAGGCAAGGAAAACCGCCGCTTCCGCATTCGCTTTGGCGAAGCGCCTGCGCAATAAAAACTTGTCACCAAAGGGAGACACCTCATGCGACTGGAAGGATCATGCCATTGCGGCGCGGTAGGCTTCACCTGCGAAAGCCCTCACCCGGTGCCCTATCAGCGCTGCTATTGCTCCATTTGCCGAAAAACCAACGGCTCTGGCGGTTACGCGGTCAATATCATGGGCCTCACAGCCACGCTCGTTGTCAGGGGCGAGGAAAACCTTTCCACCTATCACGCAAAAACCGAGAACGGCACCTCTCAGGCCGAACGCCGCTTCTGCAAAATTTGCGGTTCTCACCTCTGGCTTTACGATGCTCGCTGGCCTGAGCAGTTCCATCCCCATGCCTCGGCGGTTGACACGGAACTGCCAATACCGCCACAAAACACCCATATCATGCTGGACTTCAAACCCGGCTGGGTCACCCCGCAAGTCGGCCCAGAGGATAAAACTTTTCCCGGCTACCCTGACGAATCTCTCGCCGCATGGCATAAACGCACCGGCTGCGTAGACGACTGATACGCATCGCATTGAAAGGAAACGCCCTGTGAGTGAGAAGAGCCGCCACGTTGTAAGCGCAGATTGGGTTGAGCAAAGGCTTGGCACACCCGGTTTCAAGCTCGTCGATGCCTCATGGTATTTGCCAGCGCAAAACCGCGATCCCATACAAGAGTTCCAAACCGGCCACCTGCCGGGCGCGGTTTTCTTTGATCAGGATGCTATTGCCGATCATACAACTGGCTTGCCCCATTCCATTCCCACAGCCGAAACGTTCAAGACCGAAGCCGAAGCGCTGGGCATCAGCGACACAGACACAATCGTCGTCTATGATGGCCCCGGCATTTTCACAGCTCCGCGCGTCTGGTGGCTTTTCCGCCTGTTCGGTGCACAAAACGTCTATGTCATGGATGGTGGCCTTGACGGCTGGAAGCAGGAAGGAAGGCCGCTGGAGACCACCCCGCCCTCGCCAGTTCCTGCGACATTCAACATCACGCATTCTCCCGAACGCATCACCAAATTTTCCGTTATGCAGGAGATCGTTGCCGCTGGCGCTTCCCAAATCGCTGATGCCCGTGGCGCTGGCCGTTTCACCGGTGAAGAACCGGAACCGCGTGAAGGTATGCGCTCCGGCCATATGCCCGGCGCAAAGAACCTGCCAACAGGCATCCTCTCAATCGATGGCAAGCTCAAATCACTGGCAGAACTGAAGGAAACCATTGAAGCCGCTGGCATTGATCTCTCCAAACCGGTCGTCACAACTTGCGGCTCCGGCGTCACCGCCGCAATCATCTCACTGGCGCTTACCAGCCTCGACCACGAAAATCACACGCTCTACGACGGCTCCTGGTCCGAATGGGGCTCACGTAGCGATACTGCTGTCGTCACTGGCAAGGAATAAGCGCATGAAGTCCGTCAAACCCAAGGCACTCAAGGCCCATATCACGCACCTGGAGCAAACTGCGCGCCCCAAATCCACTCTGCCGTTTCCCGTCAACATCCATGCGGCCATCATGCGCGTCACGGATATTCCACTGGCCTACTATCGCTATCTTTACCGACAGGTTGGCGCGCGCTGGCATTGGGTAGATCGACTACGCATGGATGATGACGCCCTCACAGCCCTTCTCCACGCCGAAACCGCCCACATTCATGTGCTCTATGTTGAAGGTGCCCCTGCAGGCTTCTTCGAATTCCACGAGCAAAAGGACGGCAGCGTCGAGCTCACCCATTTTGGCCTCATGGAACACGCTCTGGGCCTTGGCGTTGGCAAAT
>JBNKQT010000317.1:0-12442 GCA_050297115.1 Ensifer sp.
CAAACCGGCCCGAGAAGGAAACACCTATGCTACGCAATATACCCCAAATCCTGTCCCCTGACCTGCTTCACGCATTGCGCGCCATGGGCCACGGCGACGATATCGTCATCGCCGACGCAAACTTCCCCGGCACAAGCTCAAATGCCCGCTGCATCCGCCTCGACGGCATCAGCGCCACCGACACTTTACAGGCAATCGTCTCCCTCCTCCCACTCGACACATTCGTCGAAGACCGCGCCACAGTCATGCAGGTGGTAGGCGACCCCACCGCTACCCCCGAAATCGTCACCGAATTCCAATCCATCATCAACAAAACCGCCGACAACCCCGCCCCCATCACAACCCTGGAACGCTTCGCCTTCTACGACCGCGCAAAGAAGGCATATGCAGTGGTGCAAACCGGCGAACAACGGCTCTACGGCAACATTATTTTGAAGAAGGGTGTGATTGGCAGGTAGGGCTGTTCTTTCCCCTCTCGGAAGGCACAAAGTCGCACCGCTCATCGGAGCGATAAACTGAGGTAATGCCAAATTGGGAAATCTGTCTCAAACCTTCTTTAGAGTGACTTTTCGCTCTGTCATCGCTTTGGTCTTTGTTGTGAAAGCAGCATATGCGGGATCGGAAGGTCGAGAGAAAAACACTAAACCAAATCTGATCTTTTATTCGAACATTATGTTCCCGAATGGCACCTCCAAGATATTGGACCTGCCAATCGTGGCAAATATTCCAAATGCGGTGTGTTATGGCTGGCGCGCACGGGTAAAACCAGCAAATAAGTTGGTTCAGTACAAGGAAGTGCTATCCCTTCCCTCACCCCCCAAATTCTGGAGTGGAGAGGGCGACCCATATTCAACCAACGAAATTGCAAAAGATCGAAAACAATCAGTCACCCAAAAATTCGCCTCTGCGAAAGCAGGGGTCATTGGAAATGAGTGGTGCGTTGTAGTGGGTGACCCATCAGGAAACTATTCTTTAGAAATATCCATCGACGGTAAAGACGTCGGGACGCTTGAATTCAAGCTTGTTGATTGGGTGGAATTCAAGAAAACGCTATCTCGGCGATGAATGGCGGAGAGGAAGGGATTTGAACCCCCGATACGGTTGCCCGTATGCCGCATTTCGAGTGCGGTGCTTTCAACCACTCAGCCACCTCTCCGTGCCTTGGTTGATTTGCCTGTTCGGCGCGGGCCATCACATAGCGAGTGTTAAGCGCCGACGCAAGAGTGAAATGCCGGTAAAATCGGCGCTCAAGCTTGACAGTGCGGCTTTCCTCACGTATTTCCCCGCTCAACGATGGCGCGGAATCTGACCGCGCTTTCCTTTTGCCTTATGGCAAAAACTCACCGGCAAGAACAGACGCACCGTTAAAATGCTGATTTTTTTTGCTAAAATCGACTGATAAAAAGACGGCCTGCGGTTGGGATCAATCGTAAGAGCTGGAAACGGACAGAAAGGTAAAGAAATGTTCGCAGTCATCAAGACCGGCGGTAAGCAGTACCGCGTATCGGCCGACGACGTTGTCGTAGTTGAAAAACTCGAAGGCGAAGCTGGCTCCAAGATCGAATTCACCGAAGTTCTTATGGTCGACAAAAAGATCGGCGCACCTGTTGTTGAAGGCGCGAAGGTCACAGCAGAGATTGTTGAGCAGGGCCGTGGCAAGAAGGTTATCGCCTTCAAGAAGCGCCGCCGTCAGAACTCCAAGCGCTCGCGCGGCCATCGTCAGCATCTCACGACTGTTCGTATTCTCGACATCGCAGCTGGCAAATAAGAACGAAGGTTTAAAGGAGTAATCCAATGGCACACAAAAAAGCTGGTGGTTCATCGCGTAACGGTCGCGATTCTGAGTCCAAACGCCTTGGCGTGAAGAAGTTCGGCGGCGAAGCTGTTCGCGCCGGCAACATTCTCGTGCGTCAGCGCGGCACAAAGTGGCATCCGGGCAACAATGTTGGCCTCGGCAAAGACCACACGATTTTCGCTCTCACAGAGGGCAAAGTGTCCTTCGCTACGAAAGCCAACGGTCGCGTGTATGTGTCCGTGATGCCGACAGTGGCGGAAGCAGCGGAATAAGCCGGTAGCGCTATAAAACAGCCGGCGTCTCATCGACCCGGCTGACACGGTTCAGGCCAAAAGATCAAAAGGGGAGATGGGGCAATACCCAACTCCCCTTTTTCTTTGTCTTGAAGGATCTGAACCATGCAAACCGAATTGTTAAGAGAGGGATCATCACGGTCCCCCGAAGAGCGGCTGGAAAGCCAGAGAGTTTCCTCTCAAAGTCCCGTCTTATTGTCCGAGCGGCTGGTTTTGCGCGCTCCCCACATTGAAGACATCGACGCCCTTGCTCATCTCGCCAACAATGCCAAAATTGCCAACATGGTCTCCCGCATGCCGCACCCATATACGGTTGCAGATGCGAAGGATTTCGTGCGCCGCGCCAACAAAGGCGTGATTGGCAAGGCCGTCTTTGCCATCACAAAAGCGGATACAGGCGTGTTTATGGGGTGCTGCGGTCTGGAGATTGACCCTGACCAACCCGAACGCGGTGAAATAGGCTATTGGCTTGGCGAACAATATTGGAACAAGGGTTATGCTACCGAGGCCGCGCAGGTTCTCGTAGACATGGCCTTCCGCGACGATGTGGTGGAGATGCTGGATGCGCGTTGCCGTGTAGTAAACAATGCTTCACGCCGAGTTATCCAGAAATGCGGGTTCCAATACCAGGGAACGGGCATGGCGCCGTCGCTCGCCATGGGTGGGCCTGTTGCCGTTGAATGGTTCCGGTTGGAGAGATCCACCTGGTTGTCGCTCAGAAGTTGGGGAGGTTCACGATGAGCGCTGTTTTGAAAAGTCCTCATGAGGGCAGACAGGCAGGTCCCGACCGTGAAGGTTTGAGCTTTGCCACTCAGCCAGCCATCCGCACCAACCGGCTGACCTTGCGTGGTTTGAAGCCGGAGGACCAGTACCGCATCGCCAAAGGTATGCAAACACTGGAAGTCGTCCGCATGCTGCTGCCGGTGCCGATGCCCTACGATCACCACGACGCGCTCGATTTTATCCGCGCGTGGCAACGTGGCGAAATCGATGGTTGGGCCTATGCGATTACATTTGATGGCGGGGCGCTTGAAGGTGTCATCTCCATCGAATACCGCGAAAGCGGCAAGCGCCCGGGTTACCACATTGGCTATTGGCTTTTGCCTGACCATTGGGGCAAAGGCTACATGAGTGAGGCTGCAAGCGCAGTTGTGGAACGTTTCATCTCCAAAATGATGGGCGAGCCTCTTTATGCCGGCGCCATCACCGACAATTCTGCCTCACTGGGGGTTCAGGAAAAGCTGGGCTTCCTCACCACCGGCATTTCGCAAGGCTACTGCAACCCGCGCGGACAGATGGTGGATGTTGTTGAGACAGAGGTCACCTTCGGCTCGTTCATGCCTGCATGACATCAAAACCGGGCGGCTCAGGCTGCCCGGTTTTTCTCACGCAGTTTCAGCAAGCACCATTGGGGCATTGTCCAATCGGACAAATTCCGTAGATGGATGCCCGAAGAGAAAGCCCTGCAGGTAATCGACCCCCATGTCATTCAACAATATAGCCTGCTCAACGGTTTCCACACCTTCGGCAATAACCTTGATACCAAAGCGACGCGCAATCAGTATTGTCCCCTCGATAATGGCTTTGGACTGATCGTCCATTTTCCGCACGAAAGATTGGTCAATCTTGAGGGTGGAAATCGGCATTTCTCGCAGACGCGAAAGCGATGAGTAGCCCGTTCCAAAATCGTCGATATGAATTTGGATACCCTCGGCAGCGAGCGAGGCAAGAATTTCCTCAATGGGTGCACGGCTCGCCGGGTCAAAAACGGACTCGGTAATCTCGATCTCAAGCATATCGGGCTTCAAACCGTGTTTCTTGAGGCAGCCGCATACAAAGTCAGCAAAATCCAGCGATACCAACTGCCGCAATGAAACATTAATGGCCAGCTTGCTCCGGGTTTTGGCCAATCCCATTTGGGCAAACTTCCGCACGGCAGTTTCGAGTATATAATTACCAAGGGCTATAATTTCGCCAAGGTCTTCGGCCACCGGGATAAACTCGTCGGGAGTAACAGTACCCAGGGTCGCACTTTCCCACCGTGCCAGCACCTCGTAAGAGGCGATATCAAATGTCTTTGCATCAACAATTGGCTGCACAGCGATGGTCAACTCACCGCTCGCTATTGCATCTTTAAGCGCCTGAGCGATCATCAATGTGCGCTCTTGCCCGGTCAGAATGTCATCTGAATAACGTTGCGTTCGGCCTCGGCCATTCCGCTTTACCTCGCTGGAGGCAAGGTCGGCAAAACGGATGGAATCGAACATCGCTGCCACCTCGGGCTTCGACATCGCCATACCGGCACTGAAATTCACATGAATTTGCCGTCCTTCAACAGCAATCGGCTTTTCCATATCCTTACGCAGGGCACAAACCAGTTCAGCACATTTGGTAAGATCGCGGCCTTCGTCGAGCGGCACGATGGCAACAAACTCATCACCACCCCAGCGGCAGATTGCAGCGGTGTCCGGCAGCACACCGCTCAAACGTTCGCACAGTCCACGCAAGACACTGTCACCCAAAGCGTGACCGAAACCGTCGTTGATTTGTTTAAAGCGATCCATATCAATGAAGATCGTCCCAAACCGCTGGTCTTCGTCAGCACGTAAACAGCGTTCATCAATCCATTGGCTGAGCCCATAACGGTTGAACGCACCGGTGAGGCTGTCGTGCTCGGATAGAGTTTTCAGTTCTTTTGTTCGTTGCAGAACCTTGTGTTCAAGCAAGTTCCTCTCACTCTGCAAGGCTTGCAGAAGATCATCATTTTCAAATCTCAGTACCAGAGAATGACGAAGCACACGGTGGTTGCGACGATGGACAACCAGCATGACAATATTGAAGAGAATCCCGAGTCCACCAAGAACATATTGTGGTTCAGGCGCCAGCAGTATGACCGCCGTTGCGTCAAGCAGCATAACCGTGATGTAGATGCGACCAACCACAGCCTGTGCCGCCAGTGTTCCAGCTGCCCCTGCCGCAAGCGCCGAAATAATGACTAGCAGTGTATATTGAGCCGGCAAAGTGGCATCACGAAAGGTCACAAAAGCCACTGGGGCCCAGGACAGCGCCGAAATTGTCAAACCAGCCCCATACTGAAAAAGCCAGTTCCGGCAACGGTCCTGTGAAACGCTCGCCATATCTGACGTGAACGAGAGAACATGCCGGGTAACGAAGAACCGAAAAATAGAAAAGGCGACAGTAAAAGCAATCCACGCTTCAAGGATTGCCTTATCAACCCCGGACGGCCACAAAAGCAGAACAACACCCAACACTGCAAATAGATTGACAGCAACATTGGAATAATTGTTCTCATAGGCAATCTTCAGCAAAGACGCCCGAATACTTCTTTCTCTTTCAAAACCGCCAGATAATGACATTCAACCTGCCCATCGCAAATATATTGAATGTCGTATTCTAAAATATTTTAGCTTCCCTGAATCCAATTGGTTATTTTTCTATAACTTTCCAATCAACAATTGGCGCTTTCACGTGTCCAGAGTTTCAACCCCCTCCAGAGCAAGGGCAAAATCAGAGATAGGGCGCACCTGAAATCCGGCCTCCAGAATTTCCAGTGATTTGATCCGGTCGCAGCGAAACGTTCGCAAGGCACCACGCAGGTGATCGTATGTCAGCGTATACCAGACAGGATAATTCAGAAGCAGAAAGTGCGGCTCAATCACGCGCTGCGTGCTTTCCTCCTTTTCACTGAAATACGAAATCCGGATTGCCCGGTTCAGCAGAAATGCTTCATGTAGCCCACCCACCACATCTTCGGGCGGAAGTGAATAGTTGGAAAGAACCGCTGGTGAAACCGTTTGCCCTACAAGAATGCGGGACTGCAATGCCCGTATCCGCTGCTGGTCCGCCCTTGAGAAAGACGCAATCAGCTTGCGCTGCACTGAAGTCAGGTTCGCCATCAAAAGAGGCGACTTCATCTGTCGGATCACCGCGAGACTGACAAGCAATCCCACCGCTTCCCGATAATTCAGTGATATGCGCCCAACGCCCCAACTAGCACTCAGCCGCACACCGCCGCCGCGCCCGCGCTCCGCCTCAATCGGCAAACCGCGATCCCGCAAAATCTCCATGTCCCGGCTAATTGTGCGCAGGCTGATCCCGAACTCGACCGCAAGTTTTTTCAAGACCAACGGCTCATCCGATTTCAACCGAACCTCAAGCTCTTCCAGCCTCTCCAGCCTGTTGGATGTTTTCGCACGCGCCATCAAACAAACATGTCATAAAATGACATCTATTGCGATAGGTAACGCTTCGAACAAATCACGGAAAGATTGAGACATGCGCCAAAGCTTGAGAGATAAAGCCATCGGGATATGTGACCAGAAGATCGCGCAAAAAGGCGAGAAGGTGGGCATCTCGTTCTACGCATTCTTTGCCAACAAGAACGACGACCCCGAGCTTCTCATGGAGGCCGCGACATGGTGGATCAGCACCCACAAGCTCGACCACTTCGAAAAGGCCATCAAAATTCGCCAGATGATTTGGGATGCCCTCTGATCTTGCCCCAAACAAATATGCCATAAAATGACATATATTCTTATACCTCTCTTTCCATTCCAAACGAGAGGAAAAGACCATGACAAACAAGATCATCGAAATTGCCACCATCACGCTTGCGCCAGGGAAAACAGAGAACGACCTGCTGGAGGCTTCCAACGTCTTCCAGTCTTTCCTGTCCAGCCAACCCGGCTTCATTGCCCGCTCGCTTGTGCGCAAAAGCGATGGCAATTTTGCCGATGTGGTCGAGTGGCAAGATCAGGAATCAGCAGACGCCATTATGCAAGTGGCGTCCAATTCTCCTGAATGTGGCGCATACTTCGGCGTCATGAACATGGAAGGCGTGGACCCGGCAACCGGTGTGACCCATTATTCCGTTCTGGCAAACTACAAGGCGTAAACACGATGGAGCCCTTCAAGAACGCGTTCTCACCCGCTTTGGTGAAAATGCTAGCCGACCACATCGTCAAACACGACCCCACCTTTGAGTGTGCCAGCTTTGAGGCCGATGTGCTTGAAAAGCTTGAGGGGCTCGAACTCAAGCCGCGCGCGCAATGGATTGCCGATTGCCTGCACCACTACCTTCCGGCAGACTGGTCGAAGCGCGACAGTATTTTGCGCGCTATTTTACACCCACTCACCACTGGAAGCCCGGAGAGTCCCACTGATGATGAGGGTATACGCGGCTGGGCCATCATGCCGCTGACCATGCTTATTGGTCAGCAACATATCGCCCATTTCGATGAGGCGATGGCGCTTCTCTATGAAATGACCCGCCGCTTCACCTCCGAATTTGCGGTACGTTATTTCCTGCTGGAAGATCAGCCACGGGCGCTCGCCATTATGGAAACCTGGCTCAACGATCCGGATGAACACATACGCCGCCTCATTTCCGAAGGTTCTCGCCCGCGCCTACCATGGGCCATGCAACTGCCAGCCCTCATCAACGACCCCTCGCCTGTTCTGCCACTTCTTAACCATCTACGTGACGACCCATCAGAATATGTCCGCCGCTCTGTCGCCAACCACTTGAACGATATTGCCAAAGACCACCCGGACCTCGTCGCTGAACTGGCCGCCAACTGGCTGCAAGATGCGCCTCCCGAGCGCCAAAAGCTGCTACGCCATGCCTGCCGCACACTCATCAAACAGGGGCACCCGGCAACACTGAAGGCTTTTGGCCTTGAGCCGCCCGCAATTGGTAGCGTGGAAATTTTAGTTGGAACAACCAAAGTCATGTTTGGCGATTATTTGGACTTCTCAGCGTCCATCACATCGTCATCAAAAAAACCACAAGCCATCATCATTGACTATGCCATCCATTTTCTAAAAGCCGATGGCAAACAAAAACCAAAAGTCTTCAAATGGACCAAGACAACCCTGGAGCCGGGAAACCCTCTCAAACTTCAGCGCAGGCATCCCATCCGTCCCATCACGACACGCAAATATTATGCAGGCCCGCAGAGCCTATCGCTGCGTATCAATGGCCAGGATTTCGGAGACGAGACGTTCGAGCTGATCATTCCGCCACAAGTTTGAGAGGAATCGACACTCGCCTGTCACGAAAGCTTCTTGAGCTTGTCATCCAAACATTAAAACATTGACACGATCCTCTCCCATCTTCCCCGCGGTTTCCCACCACAACCCAACAGGAGAGGATCATTCCCATGTCCATGAAATTGCCCCGCCGCGCATTTCTGCAATCTGCCGGCGCAACCGGTATTGTTGCTGCTGCAGGTCTTGCCATGCCGTCAATTGTGCGCGCTGCCGCCCGCCCTATCTTTACTCACGGCGTTCAGTCCGGCGATGTGGATATGTCATCTGGTATGATCTGGACCCGCGTTGATCGCCCGTCACGTATCATGATGGAATATTCCACCACCGAAAGCTTCTCCAATGCGGTCAGGCTGCCAGCCATGAACGCCCTGCCAGACAGCGACATGACAGCCAAGCGCCTGCTGGAAAATCTGCCATCAGATCAGGATATTTTCTACCGCTTCACCGCTGCAGACCTGAAGGACATCAACAACACATCCGAGCCGATTGTTGGCCGCTTCCGCACCGCACCTGCATCGCGCCGCAATGTGCGTTTTGCGTGGTCTGGCGACACAGCCGGTCAGGGCTGGGGCATTGATGAAACCGGCATGAAAACCTATGCCACAATGGCCAAACATGAACCTGATTTCTTCATCCACTCCGGCGACACCATCTATGCCGATGGCGCAATGAAGGACGAAGTCGAGCTGGCCGATGGCTCGAAGTGGATCAACAAGACCCTCGTTGACGAAAAGCGCAAAGTGGCTGAAACACTGGACGAATTCCGCGGCCAGTGGAAATACAACATGATGGACGAACACGTCCTGGCCATGAATGCCATCTGTCCCACCTTCTTCCAGTGGGATGACCACGAAGTGCTGAACAACTGGTCAGATTCCAAGGACCTTTCCGGCGACGACCGTTACACGGAGAAGTCGGTTCAGTTGCTGGCAGCCCGTTCCGCCAAGGCATTCCACGAAATGACGCCGATCAGCTACACGCCAGCTGAACCCGGTCGTGTCTATCGCAAGATCAATTACGGCCCAATGCTGGATGTCTTCTTCATCGATCTGCGCTCCTACCGCGGACCGAACCACGATTCCATGGAAACCGAACTTTCCCCGGAAGCCCGCATTCTGGGTGCCGAGCAGATTGCATGGTTGAAGCGTGAACTGGCAGCCTCCAAGGCTACCTGGAAGGTGATTGCCTGCGATATGCCAATCAGCCTCATCGTGTGGGATAACTGGAAAGAACAGGCCGGTGCTGAAGCTGTTGCCAACGGTGACCATGGTGCAGCCAAAGGCCGCGAATTGGAAATCGCCGATCTGCTGCGCTATATCAAAAACGCTGGCATCACCAACACAGTATGGCTCACCGCTGATGTTCACTACACAGCAGCCCACTACTACGATCCCAACAAGGCTCAGTTCCAGGATTTCGAACCCTTCTGGGAATTCGTGTCTGGCCCGCTGCACGCCGGCACCTTCGGCCCCAACGACCTCGACAAAACCTTTGGCCCTGAGGTCAAATTCGTCAAAGCTCCGGATGAAGGTCAGGTTAACCTGCCGCCATCTGCCGGTCTCCAGTTCTTCGGCCTCGTCGACATTGACGGCCAAACCGAGCAGCTCACCGTGCGCCTGATGGACCGTGAAGACCAGGAACTCTGGAACATTACTCTGGACCCAACGCGTAGCGCGTAATTAATAAACTGTCGAGACCTGCTCTCCCTGCAACTCAGTGGGGAGAGCATTCGAACCCGTCAGGGTTCGCAAGCGCGACCGCGCGTCGGCCACGTTTGGCCGCCCCGGCTGGAAGTCAGGCCAAAGGCCGGTACGACCGCGAAGACAAAACTACTTTACCTCGGCACCATCCTCAATGGCCTGCATATCATCATCGGAAAGCCCGAAATGATGCCCAATCTCGTGGATCAGCACGTGGGTTACAATATCACCCAGCGTCTCGTTATTCTCTGCCCAATAATCAAGAATAGGTCGCCGATAGAGCGTGATCCGGTTCGGCATTTCTCCGGTTTCCATGGAGAACCGCTCACCAATCCCGCGGCCTTCAAAAAGGCCCAGAAGATCAAATGGCGTCTCTAGCGCCATGTCCTCAAAAATCTCGTCATCGGGAAATTCGGCAATCGTGATCTGAAGCCCTTTGGCAAGGCCGCGAAACTTTTCCGGCAACTGCCCATAGGCCTCAATCGTCAGCGATTCCAGCACGCCCAAAGACGGCGAAAGTCGATCCCGCCAATCACCCGTTTCGTCCACGCGATCCATAAATGCTCCTTTGAGGGGTCATATAGTCGGTGTGGGCGCGGATTGCGAGAGAGAATTGAGCGCAAGCACGACCGTTGACAACCTAAAGGAGATACCATCTATTGCCTTTTATCATTTTTGCGTGATTGCGTTTTATGTTTAAAGATTTTTCTCAAATCGTTGATGCATTATTGCATACCCCCAGATACCTGAATTTGCTGGAACCAGATTTCGATTTGGCCTCCCTCTCAACGACCAAGCAAGAGCCGAGCGCAAACAGTGATGCCAACTTAATTAGCTATAAGATAAAATTGCCCGTGGCTGTCTATGATGTCGACGGAGTGCTGATCTCGGGAAGCCAGGAAGCCCACTTCCCCGAGATGCTTCATTTTGGCAATAATCAGGTCCTGAATACCGACTTTTTTGAGCATGACGGACACATCCATCTCCAGCTAAAGCTCACCAGTGGTATGGTTACTCCAACCACAAACGCCTCATGGATTGCCATTCGCCTGTCCAGCGCATTCTTTAACGACTATTTCAACCTACCTGGAACTGAAGGACGTCTGACCGAGAGTGAGCTGGGTCTGGTATTGCATTTGTTGGCTGGGCGTAGCGTTAGAGATGTAGCGGCAATTACGAATACGGCTTACGAAACCAAACGCAAGCAAATCAAAAATGTCTTTCAAAAACTCGGTGTTGAAAGCCAGGTACAGGTTGTGCAGCGGCTCACATTGTTCGTTTTACAATACCTGAATGACACTTTGCTCACACGTTCAAATCAAAACCCGGGTGTAAGTTTGGCCAAGGAGCTATTCGGCAAAGATATTCTGACTTACGAAACACAACTTTCCAATGGCGAAACGCTGCCGGTTTGGGAGTGGGGTCCACGATACGGCGAACCCTGCCTGTGGTTTCATGGTGCAGTTGGCGTTGCGCCGTTTAATCCTGACGATGTACCGCTGCTTCATCAAAATGGTGTTCGCTGGATAACGATTCCACGCCATTTCTGGGGGCAAAATTCGGGCTCCAACCTGGAAAACCTTGAGGCGTTTAGTGATGCCCTTGCAGAATTTCTGGTCACTTTTTTCAATGGACCGATAAATATTGGCGCGGGAAATACTGGCGTCCCTTGGGCCGTTTATTTTTGTGGCAAATATCCAGAACTGGTTAAACGGGTCGCATTTTCAGGTAGTTCCTGCCCGCCTGTTGAGGGCACCAACGCAAAATTACTCTCCAGCCCACAACATGCATTCATTCGTATCGCCCAGCGTAATAGCGCTTTCATCCGCCAAATTGTTCATATTTATACGAAAGGCGCCCGCTCTCAAGGCCTTATTTTAAAAGGTTTCAAGCATTTCGCCAAAAGCTCCGGAGTGGATTCAGCGGCATTTGATAAAATGTTGAAAGGGGGGCTGACTCGCTGGTACGAGCTATTTAGCAATCACGCCTTCGAAGCAATTGTCCGCGAGATGTCAATTGCGATGTGGCCCTGGCACGAGCGTATCAAGAATTGGCCAATGCCTGTTCGCTTTATCCACGGAACTGAGGACAAATCATCACCAATCGACCTGATTGGTAACCTTGCCAGGGAAGCAGAAGCAGAGTTGATCCGGATACCTGGAGCCGCGCATGGAATCAATCAAACCCATTTTGAGGACGTATTGGCATATTTAAGAAAGAACGATCTTAAAATTGCTTACTCAAAGTAAGTTCTGCGTGATATATCGCACCTGAATCAAAATCAGGAATAAATTCTCATTTCTCCCGCTTGACTCCTCATTCGCCTTCTGGAATCAATAAGAACATAACAGGAACATTTATGAGAACACCGTCATGGCACAGCCTGCTTTGGCGAATGAGACCCTTTGCGCCCTTCGCCAGACCATAGCCCGCATTGAGGCGGGCCACAGCCACACGAGCACGCTGGAAGATGCGCCTGCTGAGCAACATTTGCCGCTCGGTGTGGAAGCATTCGACGATGCCCTTTCTGGCGGATTAATGCTGACCGGGCTGAACGAATTGCGCGCACCCTTTACCACCGA
>JBNKQT010000318.1:0-7394 GCA_050297115.1 Ensifer sp.
GCGTCGATGATATACACACCGTCGCCGCCCTCTATAGACATTGGAGGATTTTCGGCCAGGTGGGCTGCATTCGAAAAAGGGTAAAGTATGCTGTCAGCCAGCCTGTTATTGCTCTGTGTTGTGCCTTCAACCATGTCAAACCTCCAAATATTACTTCATTCAAGGCCAATCGACTCGTCGGCAAACGCCAAGCGTTGCCTGGCCTGATTGGCCAGGGCTATGACTTGACGTCTACTGGATTCAATAAGCTTACCGCCGGGCAAGCTCTGCAAGTTTTAGCTGTGTTTGCTCACTTCAGTGCCCGCTGCCGTCGTAGCCAGGGGGAGTAACAAATCCTCCGAAGGCCTCGTCACACAATGCGGCGAAACGCAATGTCTGGTAATCGCCGAAAGCGGGACCAATACACTGCACCCCGGCAGGCATGCCGCGGACCATTTCCGGCAGGGGACGGACGGTTGCTGGCAGGTGAGCCAATGTTGCGACACCTGGCCAGTAGAGGTTCTCCATGTATGGGAAATTTTCTCCGGCAACGTCGAGAACCCGGTCCATCTGTGGCACAGGTCCATGGCCGTCTTCTGTCTGATGGGCAAAAGCGACCGTCATGGCGACGGGGCAAAGGAAAATGTCGAAGCTCTTAAACCAGTCTGCCCAAATGGCTTTGACCTTGTTCTGCTGGTCGACCATCAAGGAATATTCAGCCAAACTGCTGCGCGTTGCGCGTGCCACGCGATCAGGGAGACTGCCCTTCGGATGGCGGCTTGCCGCACGTTCGTAGGCTTGAAGTTCGCCCTCGGGAACTGAAGAACCAATCACGGCAAAAAGCGCCGAAATATAGAGATCTTCGTAATGCTCCACGGGTGGTGCCTGCTTCAAGCGTGTAACAGTCGCACCCTGCTTTTCAAGTTCATCTGCAAAGTTCTCAATTGCCTGCGCATAGGCTGGGTCAACCGGAAACCAATCCGTGCAAACAGCTACGCGAAATTCTGAAAGCTTTGTTTGTGAAGGTCGGGGAAGATCAAGCTTCCACGCGCTGCCCAAAGGCGCGCCTGCAAGAATGTTCATTCCCAGTTCCAGATCGGCGGCGTTGCGTGCCATCGGGCCGTTAACTGCCAGTGCTTCAAATGGGTGTGTTCCCGGGAATGGCGGAACATGCCCGACACCGGACACAATATCATAGGTTGGCTTGTGGCCCCAAACCCCGCAGTAATGAGACGGCAGGCGAATGGAACCACCAATATCGCTTCCGATTTCAAGGGCGGTGAAACCACAGGCAAGGGCTGCCGCTGAACCGCCGGACGACCCGCCAACGGTTCTTTCCAGATTCCACGGATTGCGGGTGACACCATAAATAGGATTGTAGGTTTGATGGTCCGCCGTTGCGAGCGGCACATTTGTTTTGCCCCAGATGATTGCACCCTCTGCCTTCGCACGAGCTGCGACATCTGAATCTGTACGCGAAACATAGTCTGCGAGGTCAGGTATACCGGCATTTGTGTGAAATCCCTCAACTTCGAAGGATTCCTTGATGGTCATCGGCAGACCGGCCAATGCGCCGCCTGTAGACTTGCCGTCATCAAACGCCTTGGCAGCAGCACGTGCCTCGTCAATGTGGGTTTCAATGATAGCATTTGTCTCCCCGTCCAGCTCCGATTGTCTCTTCACCATAAGGTCGAGGAGTTCAAGAGAACCGATCTTGCGGGATTTCAAAGCTGAAACCGTTTCTTCGGCAGACCAATAATAGGGCTCTGACTGATGGCTCATCAGGTATTTCCTCTTGTCAAGCGTGTGTAGAATGTTGTCAGACCGGGCCAAATGCCCTGAGGCTGGAGCAGCAGGACCGCGATGGACATGATACCCATGATGATCCAGTACTGATCGCCACTGTATCCAGCCGCGGTCATGAACTCGCGAAGGCCGATAAACAAAGCCACGCCAATTGCGGGACCCGTCAACGTGCCAAGCCCGCCGACAACAACGATGAACATCAATTCCACGGCCCATTTGGCCTGGAATGCGTCGAGCGGGGTCAAGAACAGGATGGTTGAATAGTACAATGCGGCGGCGGTGGCGATGCCTGCACCGGTCAGGGTGAAGAGCGCGAGATGGAGCCGCCGGACGTTGATGCCTGTGGCTTCCGCGCCGGTCTCGTTGTCACGTACCGCAAGCACCGCAAGTCCGAGCCTGCTCCGCAGGAACACGCGCAGTGCCACGATGAGAACAACGGAGGCAAAAAGGGCAACGCCAACAGCCGCCTTTTCAGGATACCCCTGCATCATCTCACCACCGGGACGAAGAACAAGCCCACTCGAAGCCCCGAGCGATGGGGTCTTGAGAACAAATTGGAAAACGATCTCGGCGGCGACCCAGGTCCCGATCGCAAAGTAGGCGTGTTTCAAATGAAATACCAGCATGCCAAGCGGGATTGCGAGAACGCCCACAATGATTGGTACAATTACCATGACCGCCCACACAGGGATCATGGTGTTGTTGGCGATGAGATAGAGCGTGTAACCGCCCAGTCCCACGAACAACTGCGGTCCGAAAGAGACCTGACCGGCATAACCAGCGGCCAGATTCCACATTTGGGCCATTACGAAAAGCACCAGGATTTCACAGACAAGGAACTGCATGCCTGAGTCGAGAAACATGCTTGCTGTGATGGCGACAACAGCACCAACGGCCAAGGCTACAAATTCGATTTTTTTCATCACTGGAGCCTCCCGGTCTTGGCACGGATTAAGAGGGCTGCAAAAAAGACAAGGTGCACATAAAACAGTCCTGCACTGTTGTCGGCCCAAGTACTGATGACCTGCGTCATTCCGAGCAGAAGCCCCGCCAGCAGCACGCCCCTGATGGAACCCAGCCCGCCCAGCACAACCACTTCGAAGGCAATAAGAAGGCTATCGAGACCGGAGTAGGGGGAAATGCTGGATCGCATGGCAAGCAGCACGCCGGCGATTGCCGCCAAGCCAGCGGATAGAGCCGCGACAATAATGTGGGTACGCTTGACCCGAGCGCCGACAAGGGCTGCGATGTCCGGCATATCGGAAACAGCCCTGATCTCCCGGCCCAGCCGCGTACGGAAAATAAGTATTGCCAGAAGCAGGAAGGACGTCATCGCGATACCAAGGGACACCAGCGGCAGCACGCCAAGCGTCACACCGGCGATGGTGAAATTGGCCTGCGCCAGGCTTCCCACGGAAAGCCCGCGAAGATCAGCACCCGCAAATTCTGCAAGACTGTCACGCAGCACCACTGCAAGTCCGAAGGTCACAAGCATGGCGACAATTTCATTGCGATGGGCCATCGCGCGTTCGACAATCATCCATTGCAAGACTGCGCCCAGCAATGCGCAAGCCAGAAATGCCAAAAGCAAAACGATAGGAAATGGCAGGTTTGGAAAGAGCGTGATTGCACCAATTGCCGCGAAGGCACCATAGGTGATGTACTCGCCGTGCGCCAGCTGGAGGACTTTCAAAATACCGTAGTTGAGCGCCAAGCCAGCGCCAATCATCGCGTATAGCCCGCCAAGGGTCAGCCCCTGAAAGATGAGAACCGTGATTTGCGGTGCGGTCATGTGCGCCCCCCGAAATAAGCTTCATGCAGAGCCGCTGCCGTCATTCCGTCAGCAGGGCCGTAATGTGTGACTGTTCCCTTGAAAAAGCATGCAACAGAGTTGGCAATATTGCAGACTCGCGAGATGTCCTGATCGACGATCACGAGGGTCACGCCTTCTTTTCGCACGACGTCCAAAGCGTCATAGACTTCGCGTACGACCGCTGGGGAGAGACCCAGCGAAATCTCGTCAAACATCAGAATTTGAGGATTGGCGGCAAGCGCGCGGCCGATTGCGACCATTTGCTGTTGGCCGCCGGAAAGTTCACGCGGCCAGGCGTTGCGCCTTTCCTTGAGCACTGGAAACAGCCGCTCAATGGCTTCAAGGCTCCACGGCCCGGAACGCGCGGTTTGTCCAATGAGGAGGTTTTCCCTCACAGTGAGGCTATCGAACAGAAGTCGGCCCTCGGGCACAAGCGCCAGCCCTAACTCGGAAGATTGCCGAGGTGCACCCGCTTTGAGTGGCGTACCGTTGATATTCACGGTGCCCTGCCAGTTGTCGACGAGGCCACACAGGATTTTGAGAAAGGTCGACTTTCCCGCACCGTTGGCACCAACGAGAGCCAGCGTTTCTCCGGTTTTCACAGATAGCGATATATCGTTTAAGGCGCGAAATTGGCCAAAACTGGCGGCCACATGCGCAACATCTAGAGCAAGTTTCAAATCACGTCCCCATGTATGTGCTTTGAAGAATGTCGGAGGCCCATACTTCATCGAACGGGCCGTCGAGTAGCTTGCTGCCTTTGTCCATGACGACGATGCGAGAGCAAACGCCCTGAAGTGCAAATGGAATGTGTTCAACCCAGACTATCGCGCGGTTCGGCTGAAGACGCAGGATGACTTCCTTGATGGAGGCGATTTCCGGCTCGGTAAGTCCAGCCGCAACCTCGTCCAGCAGGAGAACCCGAGGTTTGCTGGCAACTGCCTTTGCCAGTTCCAGTCGTTTGCGGTCGAGCAAGCCAAGCGATCCGGCTTGCTTGCTTGCCTGGTCGTGGAGACCCGACATTTCAAGCACTTCGTCGATCCACTCTGTGGCGGCGTCACCAGAAAGCCCGGCCCCGAAGAAAACGGGCAATGAGACGTTTTCGCGGACATTCAGCCTCGAAAAGGTCTTTGGAATTTGCGCTGCACGCGCAATACCGGCGCGAACCCTGGCGAAGAGCGGTAGAGCGTTTACGTCTTTGCCATCCATCAGAATTCTGCCTGAGGACGGGCGCAAATCCCCCGTCAGCAAGGAGAGAAGCGTTGTCTTACCGGCCCCATTGGGGCCGATAAGTCCGATACTTTCGCCGACATTCAGCGTCAGGTCCACATTATCGACAGCCAGGACCGAACCGAACTGCCGTGACACTCTTTCAGTCGCTAATATTGTCATGGCAGCCACGTCTCACGCGCCGCCTAGTGGTACCATTTCTGCCTCAATCGGGGCAGCAGGCAGAGCTGAGTTGCTGACGATCTTGAGGTCGTAAGGATATTTGCCCGTGCCCTTGCGCCATTGCCCACCAGCGAGGCCAGTGATAGCAACGCTCTTAATGGGGCTTTCGGCAAAATTCACCGGCCCAATGACCGTTTCAGATTTCAGGTTTGCAATGGCATTGGCCACAGCATCCGGGTCGAGCGGGTCATTGGAATTTTTGAGTGCGGCCAGACCGACTTCCCAAAGAGCATGACCGTAACCCAAAGGCTGCGTCCACTGACGCTTGGCCTCTTCTTCCCACTGGGCAGCAAGTTCTTCGGCGCTTTGACCGGTGATGGAAGAGGAGTAGGGGAACTTTGGAGACCACCAGACTTCTGTCGCCATGCCGTCACCCATCGTTCCGAGCGCTTCCACGCCGGAGGGGAACAGGAAGGCGGCAGCCATCGCGCAAACCTTAGGCGAGAGACCTGCCTGCTGAACTTGATTCCAGAAAGGAATGAAATGGTTCGGGTACATGAAGCCAGTGAGAATATCGGGCTTGGCCGCCGAAAATTGTGCAACGGCATTTGAAAAGTCGTTCGCCGAAATCGGGAATGGACCGGCAGCTGTTTCTTCAAAGCCCGCGCCTGCCAGCATCGGCGGAAGACCGAGTTCGGGATCCATGAATGCCTTGCCTGGCTCGTTGTCGAGGTAGAGTGTCCCGACCTTCTTGTTGGTTTCCACTTTCCCCATGAGGGACACGAATGTTTCAAGGATCGTGTCCGAACCGGCAAAGAAATGGAACGTGTAAGGGAAGCCCTTGTCAGGCACGCCGCCGCGCGGGAAGAACCAGCCCTGCCACGGAACCATTGTCGAGATCGTGGGGACCTTTCTGCTATCGGCGAGTTCGCCTATTGCCAAGGCACCATCACCGTCCTGCGCCAGCACAAGATTGCAGCGTTCACGAAGTGCAAGCTCGGTGGCAATGGACGACGAGCGATTGGGGTCGGACTGGTTGTCACGAATGACAAGTTCGACGTCATATTTCTTGCCGCCGACCTCCAGCCCATTGGCCAGATGCTGCTTCATCTTGTCCAGCGTCCAGCTTTCCGTTTCGCCAAAAGCGGCGCGAATGCCCGACAAACTGCCAACATACCCGATCTTGATGGTTGAACCAGCGCTGCGCGCAATTGAAGGGGCAAACAATCCTGTTGCTGCAGTCGTCGCGCCAATCTTCAACAGTGTACGACGCGATACGGATGCTTTTTCAGTAAGAAAAGTCATTGATAATCTCCCAGTTTGTGGCTGCCTTACGGAGCTATTTTTAATGTGACCACTGGTAACATGGTGGCAAATAGAATAGCATTCGTCAACTAGGTATTCGTCGATTTTCTAAAACTGTATATGCTCTTGCAATTGCACCTTGCCCTATGAGATTGATGCGCTTTGTAAAGATGAACGAAAGAAAGAAGTGAATTGAATGGCCGACGGGCCCAAAATCATGAAGAAAAAAGGCTATCATCACAACGACTTACGTAATGCGATTGTGAGGACGTCCTTGAAGTTTCTTAGTAAGCGCAAGGGGCCGTACTTCTCGCTCCGGGAGATTGCGAACGAACTTGGCGTGACTCACGTCTCGGTCTATCGGCATTTCTCCGGGAAGAGAGCCCTCATCGATAATTTGACCGCAGAAGGCTTTAGAGAGCTTCGGCGCTATCAGATAAATGAGATCGAAAAGGTGCCCTCCGATTCGATGAGTCAGTTGAACGCCCTTGGCACCGCATATATTCTGTTTGCAAAAGAAAATCCGGGCTTTTTTGCTCTGATGTTTGGGCAAGACCGGGAGGATGAAACACCGGAAAGCGGGCGCGAGAAATACAACGCCGAGGCGCTCTCCACGTTGGTCGAAGTGATCGAACGGTGCCAGGAAGAGGGCATCATTATACCCGGTGATCCACGACGACTGGCGCTTTATCTCACCTTGGCCCCCCATGGCTACCTTAGCTATTCGCCCGACGATATTGCGTTTATTTCGCCATCCGGCGACGTTCGCGAGGCTGAGGTGTTGGCCGAACTGTCGGTCATATCTGTGATGACCAATCCGCCCTCTCCGGAAGAAGTTTCCCGGCTGTATTTCCAGCGCCAGCCTGACAGCTAATGCGATGCAGTCGGGCGATCATGCCTGATTGCTGAAGCAGGATGATCAAAGGATCGTGAGACGTGCAACGTGACAACAGCGCCTGCATTATTTCCGGCTGCGTGGTGGTTTTTGCCCTCTGTTTAGGCTGAGCGATGTGAAGCAAATCTGCAAATGTCTGCGGTTGTGCGGGCGCGGCGCGATGTCTCGTTACCTGTTTGTCGTTATCCAGCTGCGGCTCGCATG
>JBNKQT010000319.1:0-11744 GCA_050297115.1 Ensifer sp.
AATTACTGCCAAGGAAATATATGCCCCAACCGCCGCTAACCGCGATTGCTATGAGTGCGCCGAACAAAATCAGGATCTTGACGCGGAAGTTGTGTCGGCCAACAGGATTCCAGGTTGAAACGTCTTCCTGCTGCCAGATGCCACGGCCAGTGCCGCCAGCGCGAATAAAATTTTGCAAATTGTCTGATAAGTGAAGCAAAACGAAGCCTGGCCACATGCAGAGAGAGTGTATGTGAGCAAAAATACACCGGCGGTGGTTAATTTGTCGTTCTGCCGTCCAATTTTATATCAAACAACCGCAATTCTCGTTTTCACAATGAGCGATTATGCTGATTGTTTGCTTTGGCTGAGGATTTGAATGTTGCATCCGCCATGCCGATTGCCGTTGGCGTGTTCCACCAAAAGCCGCCAGCGTCCGGCACTGGGCACAGTCAGTTTGCGTCGAGGCTTGAGGGTCGCCTCAAAAGCTATATTTTCAGGGTTGGTGAGGGCAGTTGCGCCAACACCATCGGCAACAAGGCGCACTGAGGCGGGCGTTACAAGAACAACCTCGACACCTGTTCCTGCCGAAAGTTCACCGAGATCAAAGCTGTTGATCGCAGAAATGCCCATGTGTCGCTCCTGATACGCTTTGGAAAATATCATAAGCTCCGAAAATTAAGAAATTCCGCAGGGTCAACTTGCTTACAAGATTTTGTGTTCGCACCGGGGCGAACACAATGACGAAACTCAGGCGAACCTGTGAGGGGTCGCCTGAAAAACTCAGCCATTGTTACCAACAACCATGCACTCATAGGCCCGCTGTTTCAGATCCTTGCAGGCAGAATGCGCCGCATTCCGGTTGTCAAATCCGGCAAAGCGCGCTCGATAAAGCGTCTTTCCATTTGTTTGAACAGGTTGTGAATAGGCGTCAACCTCCGTCAACCGGTTCGGCGCATCGCTGCGCGCCCGTTGCAGGAGCCTGGATGCAGCACGTTGGCTATCAACTGCGGCGATCTGAATTTCCCAATTGCCATTGGCCTTTTGCGCTGTCGTCGGAATTGAGGCAGGTGGTTTGATCTCTGCAACGAAGCCGGGCCGGGAAACCGGAATAGGCAGGTTTGCAGGCTCACTACGGGCAGCAACCGTTACGCGACCTTGTGTCGGTCGCTCCAACGGAATGGGAACACGGAAGTTGCGTGCAACCCTGTTCGTTGCTTTGGGCATTGCGGCATCCAGAAGCTCAGCCATACGGTCATCGCGACTGCGCGCGGTACGCCCGCCAAACACGACCCCCACCACTCGCTTGCCATTGCGCCGCACGGCAGTCACAATGTTGAAGCCGGATGCACTGGTATAACCGGTCTTGATCCCATCCATGCCACGATAGCGGGCCATGAGGTGATTGTGCCCTTTGATCCGCTTGCCCCGGAACTTGAAAGAGCGCTGCGAGAACAGCTTGTACTCATGTGGAAAGTCGCGAATAAGTGCCAGCCCGAGCTTTGACATATCGCGCGCAGTCGAAAGCTGCCCTGATGCTGTCAGGCCCGACCCATTGCGAAACGTGGTCTGGCGCATGCCAAGCCTGCGAGCGCCAGCGGTCAGAAATGCACCACAACTGCGTTTGCCGGAAAGGTGATCGCACATTGCCTCTGCAACATCATTGGCCGAGCGAACAATCATGGCGTTCACAGCTTCGCGCACCGTAAACTTGTGCCCGGCAGGAATGCCAAGCTTCGAGGGGACAGTTGCAGCACCGCGGCGGGTCATAGTCACCTTGGTGTTCCAGCCAAGCCGTCCAGAATGAATAGCCTGAAAGGTCATATAGAGCGTCATCATTTTGGTCAGCGATGCTGGATAGTTCTTCACATCCGCATTGCGTGCCAGCAGAACCTTGCCCGAATTGGCATCAAGAACCACGTGGGCGTAGCCTGCCAGTGCCGTTTGGGCAGGCAGGGCTATCAGTCCTGCCAAAGCGATTGCATGCCAAATACGTCCAAAAAAGCGAGCCATGTCATAGTGTCCCTTTTCCACCAAAGAACAATATAAGCATGCCAAAATGGTTCTGATATGTGCAGTTTAGAGAAGCTGCATACAGGCTTAACGCAGTATGAAAGGGCGATAGATGCGTTAAAGAATTTCCTGCACCAGTTCCTTCGGTCGGCAGAGCCGCACGCCCTTGTCTGTAATCACAATCGGACGCTCAAGCAGAATGGGATTATCCATGATAGCGTCCAGCAGCTGATTGTCACTCAGCGCATCATTGTCGAGGTCCAGTTCCTTGTAAACGGCCTCCTTGCGACGCATCACTTCGCGCGGTTCCATTTCCAGCGCCATAAGAATACGCACCAGCTCCTGCCTGGTTGGCGGATGCTTGAGATATTCTACAATCTGCGGCTCATGGCCTGCATCCTTGATCATGGCGAGAACATTGCGCGATGTGGAGCAACGCGGGTTATGCAGGATCGTGACGTTCATGTAGGCAGCTTTCACCGAAATTGTTTCAGGCGTGACTGTCATAACCTGTCGGGCCGGCATCGAGGAGTTCGCGCAGCGTTTTCAGCCCGTTTTCAACATCTTTCCGGTCAACAGGTGATGAAAACCCGATACGTACGGCATGATGCACCCGGTTGGAACGGGCCGATTTGAACTCATCTTCGTCGTCCAGAAGAATGTCACGGTCAAAAGCGGCCTGCTTGAATGTACCCGCATGCCATGGTTCGGGCAGGGGAAGCCAGAAAAACGGAATATTCGGCTTTGAGCGAAGAGGTACGCCCGCAAAAATCTCGTCAACAAGCTTGCCGCGCGCCGCATTCTCAACAAGCACCTGTTTGAGGACCGAGTCTGCAGCCCCGCTCAAAACCAGCGATGCACACAATTCACCCAGCACAAACGGCATGCCACCGGTCACCAGCTTGTGTGTCACCTGAAGGCGTGAGGTGAAGTGCGGCGGGCAGGCAATCCAGCCGCCGCGCACACCGGCTGCTACGGATTTCGACAGGCCTCCCACATGAAATGTCTTCTCAGGCGCAAGCTCGGCCAGCAGTGGAATGCCATCATTTGCCATCTTGCCGTAGAGATTGTCCTCCACCAGCCATACATTATGCTGGCGAGCAATTTCAGCAATTGCCTTGCGGCGCTCCAGTGGGATTGTAATCGCAGTCGGGTTTTTGGCCGATGGCATGAGAAATGCCACCTTGGGATGCTTTTGCGCACAAACGCGCTCGAATTCCTCTGGAATGACACCCTGTTCATCTGTTTCCAGCATCGCCACGCGTCGGCCCATCATCGTGGCACTGCGCGATATCTGGGCGTAGGTAAGCTCTTCAAACGCAATGTAATCGCCAGGCTGTGTGACAGCCATAAATACAGAGTTGAGACCGGCATGTGCACCGAGCACCGGCTTCACGTCGCGCCGTTCCGGCGTCCAGCTTTCCGTAGAAAGCCACCTTTGCCCGGCCTCAACCCAGTGATCCGGGATGGTCCTGGTATAACTGGCCACCTCGGTTGGATAATCATGCACGATGCGGCGCAGGAACACTTCCATCATGCGGCTTTGGCCAATATCGGGCGCAGCGGTCGTGTCGAAACGCAATTTGCCGGGCTGGGGGACTTCCGCCCGTGTCCCGCCAAAATTGGCGATCAGCGGATCACCGGCACCGGGATCCGCATTGTCATTCTCACCCAGCACGTAGGTGCCACGGCCTACTTCTCCGCTCACCAGCCCGCGTTCGCGCAATAGTGCATAGGCACGACCGATTGTACCTATTGTCACCTTAATGTCATATGCGAGATCGCGCTGCGGTGGCAGTTTTGCCCCTGTCGGCAATATGCCATTGGCAATATCCGACTCAATCTGGTCGGCAAGGCGAACATAGATAGGCCCAGGGCCTTCGGGAATTGTTGGTAGCCAATTTGTCATGGTGACAATTTTCTATATTGCATCCATTCAAGAGTCAATTCATAGAGACGTCATCCAGTTCATGGGTGACAATTCTATGAAAGGTTAGAGCAATGAAGACAATGACAGGTACAATTACGATCAATACCGTTGCGGATGTAACGCGCACCAATGCTGTCACGCGTCTCGTTGCGGTTATGAAAAACCTTTCATGGCGGCTTGAGCGCCAGCGTGGCAGACGCCAGCTTACGCGGCTTACCGCAGAAGAACTTCGCGATATCGGGCTGACCCGCGAGCAGGCACTCAAAGCGTCGGCCAAGCATATCTTCGAGGACTAAAGTTCCCCGCCGACACCTGCCAATGTCGGCATTTCAACCGGGCGCTACGGGTAGAACCGGCGTCCGGTTTTTTCATGTCCTGTCAGCTTTTGCAGCCACTATTGCCTTGCACCCAGTGGTTCACATCGGCTGTAATACGTGGCGCAAGCGCACCCTGCGCCAGCGGGCCAAAAGCCTGAACATCAGCCGGGTTGCCTTCTGCCTGCACAACAAGCTCGGGCAGGGCGGTCGGTGCATTGGCCTTGACCAACAAAATGCGTGGACGACCCGAGAAGGAATTGAGCTCCGGCGCCAGCCGGTAGGCTGCAAAGGCCGGGTCTTTGGATTTGAACCAGCACTCACGCGCGCCAATCGCAACGCGCTCCATCACCGCCAATGCTGCCGTTTCCCGGCCAGGCGACTTGCCTGATTGGCATGAGGCAATCACAAGCCCGCCAAGAACCGGAACAAGCCATCGAACAACAATGTGCATTCCGGTTCTCCTTTTGGCGTTGTTGTCAGGCAGCAATCACGTCCAGCGCCGAGGCAAAAATGCCGCGTCCGTCGTTTCCACCGTGGGCAGCTTCAATCAGGTTTTCCGGGTGTGGCATCATACCCAACACATTGCCCTTGGCATTGATAATCCCGGCAATGTCATTCACAGACCCGTTCGGGTTGGTGCCCTCGGCATAGCGGAAAACAACCTGACGATTGTCTTCAATCTGCTTCAGCGTATCAGCGTCGGCAAAGTAGTTTCCATCGTGGTGGGCAACCGGGCAGCGAATGATCTGGCCGGTGAAATAGGCCTGGCTGAATGCAGTCTCGGAGTTCGCCACTTCCAGCTTCACTTCCTTGCACACGAATTTCAGCGACGCATTGCGCATCAACGCACCGGGCAGCAGACCGCTTTCCACAAGGATCTGAAAACCGTTGCACACGCCAATCACTTTCACACCCTTTTCAGCCTTTTCGCGGATGGCCTGCATCACCGGCATGCGGGCACCAATGGCACCGCAGCGCAGGTAATCACCATAGGAAAAACCGCCGGGAATAACGATCAGATCGACATCATCGGCAATTTCCGTTTCCGTCTGCCAAACCGTCACCGGCGCCTGACCGGAAATCTTGGTTAGTGCGGCAATCATATCGCGGTCGCGATTAAGACCGGGAAGCTGAACGACAGCAGATTTCATCTGGTTTGCTCCGTCCTTAGTTCAGCTCAATGGCGTAGTTTTCGATCACCGTATTGGCCAGCAGCTTTTCGCACATGCCTTTCAGGTCGGCTTCGGCCTTCGTCTTGTCAGAACCCTCGATCTCCAGATCGAAAACCTTGCCCTGACGAACCTGTCCAACACCGTCAAAGCCGAGCGAGCCAAGCGCACCCTCGATAGCCTTGCCTTGCGGGTCCAAAACGCCATTTTTCAATGTAACGGTAACGCGTGCCTTGATCACTGTTCAGTCCTCAAATCTTCTTCACTTCGCCGCAATCCCGGACGCAAAACCGGCGTCCATTTTTGCTGGGATTGCTTTATTTCACCAGAACAGGCCCGGTGCCGCGCACGGGCTCATTCTCACCGATAATGCCCAGACGGCGGGCAACTTTCTGATAGGCTTCCAGGAGGCCACCCATATCCTTGCGGAATAGATCCTTATCCAGGCGCTCTTGCGTTTCGATATCCCAAAGGCGGCATGAATCCGGCGAAATCTCATCGGCCAGAATAATCCGCATCATATCGCCTTCATACAGGCGCCCACATTCAATCTTGAAATCGACAAGCTGAATGCCAGCCCCCAGAAACAGGCCGGACAGAAAGTCATTGCAGCGGATAGCAAGAGCCATCATATCATCCAGCTCCGCCGGGCTTGCCCAGCCAAAAGCCGTGATATGCTCTTCCGAAACCATCGGATCGCCCAAGGCGTCATTCTTGAAATAGAATTCAATGATTGAACGCGGCAGAACGGTGCCTTCCTCAATGCCCAGACGCTCGGACAATGAGCCCGCGGCTACATTGCGCACCACAATCTCCAGCGGAATAATCTCCACTTCCTTGATCAGTTGTTCACGCATATTGAGCCGACGGATGAAATGCGTCGGTATGCCCATCTTGTTCAGATGGTTGAAGATGAACTCGCTGATGCGGTTGTTCAACACACCTTTGCCGTCAATCACCTCGTGTTTGCGGGCGTTAAATGCGGTCGCATCATCCTTGAAAAACTGGATCAAAGTGCCGGGCTCAGGACCCTCATAAAGGATCTTGGCCTTGCCTTCATAAATACGGCGGCGACGACTCATGGGAGTTAGATACCTGTCTTCACGGCCCACCTTGGGAGAGGGTGATGGCCGAGTTGTTATTCGCTAATTCGGTGCAATAGCTGAAATCCCGTCAATTCACAATCGGCTTCGCTAGCCTTCCCCTGAAAACTGGGCATTACCAAGCTGTCATTTGTATGCCTCGCAGAGGCTATATTGGTGTATAATTAGAAAGAGGGGTAGTTGGGAGGCTAAAATGACGGATTTGAAAGACCGCGAAAGGGCATTTGAAGAGAAATTCGCCTTCGATCAGGAAATGCGTTTCAAACTGGAGGCGCGAAGAAACAGGCTACTTGGCATTTGGGCAGCAGAGGCGCTTGGCCTTGAAGGAGATGTGGCGACTGCCTATGCGGCTGAGATTGTTGCCACAAGTCTCTCCCATAACGGGGAAGATGAAATTTTTCACAAAATCACTCAGGATATTGCCAAGGCGGGCTTCGCAATTCCAGAGGGCGAAATCCGCGCACGCATGAGCGAATTCATGGAACAGGTCCATCTGGAAAGCCAGTTACCGGACTAGAAATGCCGCAGACGCTTTGGATAGTCGTCTGCGCTTGTTGCTTGTCAAATTGGCGAAGACGTAATTGCCCGTTTCCAACGCGCAAGGCGCTTCTTGATTTTCAGAGGCCAGTAGAAGCGGAAAAAGCGTGCGCGTGTGTCCGCAACAAATTTTTCATTGCCAACATTTTCTGCGAAGTCCTTCAGCCCCTCTGGGATTTCGGGGCCCCAAAAAAGCACACCCAGCCCATGCGAGTGCAGGAAATTGAATGCCGGTCGTCCCTCACTTACTTCCGGCCAGAATTTATAAACGCCGAAATCGTCCTTACGCACTTCCGTATCGTGAAAGAGCACGACGGCCGATTTCGACAGCTTCGGCGCCCAAGTCAGGAAGTCTTCCTTCACATCATCATAAAAGTGACGTCCATCGACATGCAAAAGGTCGACGCTATTGTCCTCGAATTTGTCCACGGCTTCGGCAAAAGTCATGCGGAGCAGTGTGCTAAAGTCTTTGTATTCTTCGTTTTTCCGTTGAACCGTCTTGTAGATAGTATCGTCGTAAAAACCTGCGTGTTCGTCGCCCTGCCATGTATCAACAGCAAAAGTGCGAGTGGGCAGGTTCTGTTCGCGAACTGCCTGGCACATCGCAAAATAGGAATAGCCTTGGTGCGAGCCGAGTTCCACAATGACCTTTGGTTTCATCTGGCTGACGAGCCAAAGAGCAAAAGGGCCATGCCCCAGCCAGGCTGAGTTGCGTGGATAGTATTTCGGCGTTGTGAGTTCAGAATTCAAGAATCGCAAGGACGTCCCTTTCGAGAGGGTGCCAGCAGGCTGGCGAGTTTATTTCGCCGAAATTCTATAAATATCCAAGCAAAAGCCGTCAACGAGCGGCGAAGTGGTTTTATTTGTTAGATTATTTGCTTTTGTCAATTCTGCCGAAGATTTCTCTTTGTATCGCACCGCAATGCTTAATCCGCCTTCAGATGCTTCATAAACTCCGCAAAAACCATTGTGCCCTCCGGCCAGGGGCCATGGCCGGATTCTGCATTGATGTGACCGGACTCGCCCGCGTCCAGCAAAAATGAACCCCACGCATTGGCGATATCGCCTGCATGTTCAAATGAGCCAAATGGATCATTGCGGCTTGCCACCGTCATTGTGGGGAACGGCAGCGGGTCACGCGGGTAGGGGCCAAAGGTCAGGAGATGTTTCGGCCTGATCTTTGGGTTATCCACTTCAGGTGGTGCCACAAAAAATGCACCAGCGACCTTCTTTTCAAAGTGTGGAATCGCGTGAACAGCCGTTGGAATGCCCAGTGAGTGAGCGACAATCACCACAGGCTTCTCACTCGCGTTCACAGCTTCAGTCATGCGCTGAACCCAATCTTCGCGCACAGGTTTGGACCACGCGTCCTGTTCCACGCGCCGCGCGGTCTTGAGCTTGTTTTCCCACCGTGTCTGCCAGTGGTCAGGTCCCGAATTCGTGTAGCCCGGAACAATCAATATGTCTGCTTCTGATACTTTCATGCCCGTTATGTGTTGCTTGCGAGCTGTTTCGTCAAGTCATTCAATGCGAAGCAGGATTTTTGTGTTCAGCTTTTCTCATTCTGCTTTGAACGAAAAATAGCGTGATCAACTCCGCAAAACATCCTTGACAAACATGATGTCAAGTTCATGTTCTAGTTATGACAGCGCCAGTTACGACTGAGCGTTGAAATTGAATCAGAATGCTTTGGGAGGAGCTAATATGTTGGGATTGATGCAGGATTGGCCGCTGCTTTGCCACCGGATTATCGATCATGCCGGACAGTTTCATGGAGGTCGTGAAGTTGTTTCGCGTTCCATAGAGGGGCCCATCCACCGCACCAATTATGCCGAGGTACGTCAGCGCTCGCTGCAATTTGCCAAACGCCTTGGAAAAGACGGCGTAAAGCAGGGTGATCGGATGGCCACCATGGCCTGGAATACCTGGCGGCATCTGGAGGCCTGGTATGGCATCACCGGCATCGGTGCTGTCTATCACACACTCAATCCTCGCCTGTTTCCCCAGCAAATCGCCTGGATTATGAATGATGCCGAAGACAAGTTCCTCTTTGTCGACTTGACGTTCATGCCACTGATTGAAAAGGTCGCCCCCATGGTGCCTTCGCTTGAAAAGGTGATTGTGCTGACTGATTCTGCGCATATGCCGGAAACGGCGCTGCCAAATGTTGTTCCTTATGAGGAATGGCTTGCTGAGGCGGATGACGATTTTGCGTGGGTGGAACTGGACGAAAAAGCGGCTGCTGGCATGTGCTATACATCCGGCACAACAGGCGACCCCAAAGGCGTTGTCTATTCACACCGTTCCACTGTGCTCCACTCCTTGATCAGCGTCCAGCCCGATATGATCAATCTCGGTTCAGCGGATAAGTTGATGCCGGTGGTTCCACTTTTTCACGCCAATGGTTGGGGCACGGCATTTTCTTGCCCGCTGGCAGGCACCGGCATGGTGATGCCGGGTGCAGGCATGGATGGCAAGTCGATTTACGAACTCCTTACGGAAGAAAGAGTGACGGTCACCGCCGCAGTGCCCACAGTATGGTTAGGGCTTCTGCAATATCTGGGTGAGGTTGACGGCAAGCTGCCGGATCTGAAATCGGTGGTAATTGGTGGATCGGCAGCACCACGTTCCATGATCGTGGAATTCAAGGAAAAATATGCCGTTGATGTGTTGCATGCCTGGGGTATGACCGAAATGAGCCCTATAGGCTCCATCTGCTCGTTGAAACCGGAATATGCCGCCCTGGAGGGAGAACCTCGCTATGATGTTCTCACCAAACAGGGTCATCCGCCATTTGGCGTGGAGATGAAGATCACCGGTGACAATAATGAACCGTTTCCATGGGACGGAAAAACCTTTGGCCGCCTAAAGGTGCGCGGTCCGGCCATTGCTTCCAGCTATTACAAGGGCAGGGGCGCTGAACAATTCGACGATGACGGCTTCTTCGATACCGGCGACGTCGCCTATATGGATCAGTATGGCTATATGCAGATTACCGACCGCTCCAAGGACGTGATCAAATCGGGCGGCGAATGGATATCCTCCATTGAGTTGGAAAATCTCGCTGTTGGTCATCCTGACGTCGTCGAGGCCGCCGTTATCGGTGTGCATCACCCCAAATGGGATGAGCGCCCCTTGCTGATCATCGTAAAAAATGGGAGTGCCGATGTCACCAAAGAGGCCATTCTGCACTTTATGGACGGCAAAATCGCCAAGTGGTGGATGCCCGACGACGTGATCTTCGTGGATGAAATTCCCCACACCGCCACAGGCAAAATCTTGAAAACAGAGCTGCGTGAGCGCTTGAAGGATTACAAGCTGCCTGAAGCTTGAAAATCCTTGGGGGGGGGGAGAAATGGTCTCTAGACGTGCAGCTCTTGGGTTGATTGCAGGTGGCGGTCTGGCTGCCGGCGGAGGTGGTTTTTACCTTTGGGCAAAGGACAAACTCTGGCCGCCACCGGCACCGCTCGGCCTTGAGTTCTCAGAGGCCGAGATGGCGCGTGCGGTGGAGTTTCTGCAAAAAAATCCTGCGATTGACTGCCACGCCCATCCCGGACGCACCTTCGTCAAAGGTGCTGAAAACCTCACTTGGAAGCTCAAAATCTATCAGGCGGTCGGCACTTTTGAAGACCGTGTTGTCGGCGAAATGCATGACGGCGGTATGGCTACGGCTGTTTTCAACGCTGTCGCCGATTTTCCGGTACTCAATGCCACCGATAGCGGACTTGTTTCGGTTCGCAACTTCAATGAAGGTGAGGCGTGGTCCTATTTTCAGATGCAACTGCAAAACCTGAAAGCGCTTGAAAGTCGCGGTCTGGTCATGCCTGTACTCGAGCCGGACGACATTGCCAAAGCTTTTGTAGCGGGGAAGCCCGGAGCTATGCTGGCCGTAGAAGGCGGTGATTTCGTGGGTGATGATCCCGCTCATATCGAGGTTGCTGCAAATGCCGGTCTCCGTATGGTGACATTGGTGCACTACCTTTCCGGTGGCAAGATCGGCGATATCATGACAGCACCGCCGGTTAATGGTGGGCTTACTGACTTCGGGGCGGATGTCGTCAGGCGCATCCACGCCAACCGTTTGATGCTGGATTTGGCACATGCAACGGAAAAAACGGCTTTCGATGCAATCGCCGCCGCGCCCGGACCAGTGGTTGCAACCCACACTCACATTACCGGCCTTGGTATTGGTAGTGCCCGCTTCATATCGCCGGAACTTGCCCGCGCCATCGCCGACACGGGTGGCTACATTGGTGCATGGCCTGCTGGCATCGGCATTTCAACATTTGCCGGGTTCATCAGGCGCATTGTTGAGCTGACCAACGTGGTTGGCATAGACCATGTGGCGCTTGGAACGGATATGGATGCCAATTACAAACCGGTGTGGGAGACCTACAAGAAGACACCATATGTGGTAGCGGGGCTGTTTCGGGAAGGCTATGGTGAAACCGATGTCGCAAAGATTATCGGCGGCAATTTCCTGCGAGTTTTCAAGGCCGTTCGTGAGGCATAAGGGCCCGCGGGCTTAAGTCGAGCCACTCAATCACCTCCATGTGAAGTGCTGTGTGCGGCATCCTGCCGCACCTGTGTTATGATGCCTCCATCCAACAATCTCAGATGAGAGGATGACATGGCTGGCATTCATATTCTGACAAATGAGGCGGGCGCTCTCGAAAGGCCTGCGGTCGCGAAAATC
>JBNKQT010000320.1:0-5508 GCA_050297115.1 Ensifer sp.
CGTGTTTTTTCAAGAACAAACCCTGGGGAAAATACAGAGTAGAACAAGACAACATGCTCTAGCTCAGCGTGCCTCTCAGCAACATGTTTGTAGAGGTGATAAGAGTATTTAAGATCCTGCGACCGGCCGCACAAATTGAAAGAACGAGGAACAAATTCCGGATTAAAAGCAAAGTCACCATGCGAAGACCCAACAACCAACGTCTCTATGTCACTGCATTCTTGAAGCATCGCACGCTTCGCAGCCAGTGACATCAGCTCCGCCCTGAAGGTTTTTGAAAATTCATAACCCATTTCAATCCAGACACTTGCAGACGTTCAGTCCAGGCCACTCCGAACAGGGATCTGGCACAAGTTGGCAAAGCCACATTCTGTATTTTGAATAGAGTTAGATATAAAAACTTGTGCGAAGCTACCCGACCACCACGCTGGTACTCGCACAGAAATCGCCAGCAGACTGAAGCATCCGATCAAATCCAGTTGCCTCAAGGCTACAAGTCAAACGTTCAAAAAACGTCGTCCTTGGCCTTGGAGAGCTGCGGTGACAAATTCACCGCAGCAAATTCCAATCACTTGCAAGCTGCGCAGAAACGCTGAATGCGTGAGCAAGCATCTTCAAGCACTGCTTCAGACGTAGCATAGGAAATGCGGAAGTTCGGACTCAGACCAAACGCAGTGCCGTGAACTACAGCAACACCTTCCGTCTCCAGAAGTTCCATCGCAAAGTCTTCGTCCGTCTCAATAACCTTGCCGCTCGGCGCAATTTTACCGATCAAGCCGGCACATGACGGATATACGTAAAACGCACCTTCCGGCGTCGGGCAGGAAAGGCCGGCTGCCTGGTTCAACATGGAAACCACAAGGTCACGGCGCCCCTGGAAGATCGCCTTGTTCTTTTCAATAAAGTCCTGTGGACCATTGAGTGCTTCAACGGCCGCCCACTGCGCAATCGTGTTGGTGCCAGAGGTCTGCTGACCTTGGATCATATCCATAGCCTTGACCAGTTCCAGCGGGCCGGCAGCATATCCAATACGCCAGCCTGTCATCGCGTAGGCCTTCGAAACACCGTTGATCGTCAGAGTGCGATCATAAAGCTTTGGCTCAACCTGGGCAGGTGTGGTGAACTTGAAATCGTCAAAGGTCAGATGCTCGTACATGTCATCAGTCATCACCCAGACATGCGGATGACGCAGCAGTACATCAGTCAATGCCTTCAACTCGGCTTCGGTGTAAGCTGCTCCCGATGGGTTGGACGGTGAGTTAAAAATAAGCCACTTGGTCTTCGGCGTAATCGCCTTTTCCAGTTCTTCAGGCTGAAGCTTGAAATTGTTCTCAGTCGTGGTCTTCACGAAGACAGATTCACCACCGCAGATCGCCACCATTTCCGGGTAGGAAACCCAATAGGGTGCAGGAATGATAACTTCATCACCCTTGTTAAGGGTAGCCATCAGCGCGTTGAAAAGAATCTGCTTTCCACCCGTGCCCACAATCACCTGGGCAGCGGTGTATTCCAGATTATTTTCACGCTTGAACTTGTCGGCAATAGCCTGACGCAGTTCCGGAATACCGGAAATCGGGGAATACTTCGTCTCACCACGCGCCAGCGCATCAATAGCTGCCTGCTTGATATTGTCTGGCGTATCAAAGTCAGGTTCGCCAGCTGAAAGGCTGATCACATCGCGACCTTGCGCTTTCAATTCGCGAGCTTTTTGAGCCATTCCAATGGTCGCAGAAGGTTTTACGCGGGAGAGAGCATCAGCGATAAAGGCCATGATAAGTCCTTGGGTGTTTGAACTGTTTCAAAAAGGACAGCGCCTGCTGTCCTGCGGTCTATGTCGAAATTACCATCCGGTTTCAAGCCCCAAGCGAGAAAGCGACGCAATTATGACTGAAAAACCATTCCAAGGCCTTCTAACACGCCCCTGACAGTTCATGAAAGACAGCGAATGCGCATCTCACTGGTCAAACGACTTCCATGAATAAAGCGTATTAAGCAGAAGATAACCTTTAGGGCGCTATTCTGGACCACCTACATTTTTTATTGCAAACAAGCGACACGCCATGAATTCGGGTTCAATTCTGAAAAACATCAAGCGGCAGAAGGACGGTACCTACACGACCACGTATGGGGACTACATGCTGCGCACCGCTTTTCAGCCCATTTTCGGCACCGACGCAGCCGGTCGGCTGGAACTCACAGCATTTGAGGGCCTGGTGCGCGCAAGCCTCGATGGTCAGGAAATCTCCCCTGGCGCTTTCTTTGACACACTCGATGCGGGCGAAATGCAGCATATCGACAGCCTCTGCCGCACGCTGCACATCCTCAACCTTGGGCAGATGGACCGCCAGAAGACGAAGCTGTTTGTAAACTTTCACCCGGGTCTTTTCACCACCATTCACGATATTCGCCAGGAAGTCGACAAGATTTCCGTCGCAACCTATGAAGCAGGCCTGACCCCGGATCGCATTGTTTGCGAAATCGCGCACAGCCCGGAGGAAAAGCCGGATAATGTGGCGCTGCTGGCTACCCGCCTGCGCAACCTTGGTTTTCGAACAGCGGTGGATGAATATGGCGCGCAAGACAGCGATGCAGAACGCGTTAAGCTGATCAAACCGCATTTTGTAAAATTTGAGGCAGGCTGGGTACTGGATTTCATGAACAATCCTACCGGCTACGCCCTGTTGAAAGTGATGGTAGAGCAGTTCAAGGATCGCGGTATCCTGCCCATCTTCGAAGCACTGGAAGAAATTGATCAGGTTGATCTCTGCCAGGAGCTGGGTGTACCGCTGATGCAGGGTTATGTTCTGGCACGACCGGAAATTGCTCCGACAAATTTCAATGCCGAGTACCCCGAAAGCATTCTTCCAACCTCGAAGAAATTTGTAAGCACTCCTCCGGTTCAACCGGGTGCGGGTACCCAGATTGCTGGAAATCCGCAACGCAGACAAACCACTTTCGGGAAACGCGGCGCGTAGCGCTCAGATTTCAGTTACAGCCCACCTGACATGTCTCGTGTATCAATGTGACACGATAATGCCCGTGGTCTGTCCTCTCATCGCCACAATCCAGCCCTTTACTGGCCGCCTTCAAGTGCAAGATGCCACTTGGGCGAGGGAAAGGGCTTGTTGGTCAGCACAAAAAACGTGCCCAATAAACTCACCGGCATAAGTTCTGTTCCGCCGGGAACATGCGTATCTCGCCTGACGATGTAAGCCTCAAGGCTCACACGTCTGACATACGACTGGGGGTACACATGTTTCTCGATGACGAAATTGCTTTTGCCAAAGCACGACGCACTACGCTCAAGCCGCTCATTTCCATAGCCATGCTTGCCCTTATCGGTGTCTTCATCACGCTTTCATGCATGGTGAGTTCGGCTACCGCCTCCGGTGCATCCCCACTTGTCACCCCCAACGGGGTCAATATGGGCTCACTGCTTCTGCCGTCACGTGAGCCCGGCTATTTTGTGGAAGCCCCCCGATTGAAAACTGATGTCGAGATTGATGTCTCCGGGCCCATCCTGCGAGCGAAAGTGACTCAACGCTTCAAAAACCCCGGCAAGGGTTGGGTTGAAGGCACCTATGTCTTTCCCCTGCCCGAGAATGCCGCGGTCGACTCCTTGCGCATGCAGATCGGCAATCGCTTCATCGAGGGCAAAATCAAGCCGCGGGAAGAAGCCCGCAAGATCTATGAGCAGGCCAAGCAGGAGGGCAAAAAAGCCGCCCTTCTGGAGCAACAGCGCCCCAACATCTTCACCAACCAGGTCGCCAATATCGGTCCGGAAGAAACAATTGTAGTCCAGATTGAATATCAGCAGACCGTTCACCAGTCCGGCGGAGAGTTTTCCTTCCGTTTCCCGATGGTTGTCGCCCCGCGCTATTCGCCCATGCCAGTCATCCAGAATGTGAAGCTTGATGGCAATACAGGCTTTGCCGTGCCGGAAGAGGGATTGGAGGAACTCGATAAAATCACGGCCCCGGTTCTCGACCCCGAGGTCAATGCCAGGATCAATCCGGTAACATTGACCGTAAATCTGCAGGCGGGCTTTCCCCTTGGCGAAGTTTCTTCGCCGCATCACAAGATATCAATCAACAGCGAAAGCACTGACGGCAAAATCGTGACGCTAAAAAGCGATGAAGTACCCGCCGACAAGGATTTTGAACTCACCTGGAAGGCAGAGCCGGGCAAAACACCAACCGCTGGCCTGTTTCGCGAGCACGGCCCCGCCGGTAAAGACTATCTCCTGGCCTTCGTAACACCCCCTTCCCTGAAAGATGAAAGCGCGCCCGCTCCGAAACGCGAAGCCATCTTTATCATCGATAATTCCGGCTCCATGGGTGGCGAGTCAATCAAACAGGCCAAGGCAAGCCTTGAACTGGCAATCGCTGCACTGAAACCTGAAGACCGCTTTAACATCATCCGTTTCGACGACACGATGACGGTCTATTTTCAGTCGCCCGTTGCCGCCGACAATACTCACAAAAAGGAAGCCATCGATTATGTCCGCTCGCTGGATGCCCAGGGTGGTACAGAAATGCTGCCCGCCCTGCGCGCCGCACTCGGTGCACAGGGCCCCGTGGCACCGGGCGCGCTGCGCCAGGTCGTGTTCCTTACAGACGGCGCTATTGGAAACGAAGCCCAGCTTTTTGCCGAGATCAGCCGAGACCGGGGCAAGGCCCGCGTCTTTACCGTTGGCATAGGCTCTGCACCCAACAGCTATTTTATGACCAAGGCGGCCGAAGTCGGTCGCGGCACCTATACCCATATCGGCTCTGAACAGCAGGTCGCTGAACGTATGGTGGAACTGTTCAAGAAGCTGGAAAATCCAGCCATGACCGAGATTTCAGCTCACTTCGACAATGGCATAAAGGCGGAGGTTACGCCCAACCCGATTCCGGACCTTTATGCAGGCGAACCCATTATTCTAACTGCGGAAATACCCGCCGATGAAAATGGCACGCTGAACATAACCGGTCGGGCAAACGGCCAGCCGTGGCGTGCCAACATGGACCTTTCCAAGGCCGCAGCAGGCGATGGGCTCGGAAAATTGTGGGCCCGCCGCAAGATCGCCGATCTGGAGGCCACCGCCTACAGCGCCACGAGTCCCGACCAGGTCAACAAGGCCATCGAAGCGGTCGCGCTCACGCACCACCTCGTCTCACGCATGACCAGCCTCGTTGCAGTGGATGTAACCCCATCGCGCCCTGAAGGCGAAGAACTGAACTCCACCAAACTGCCGCTCAACCTTCCCGAAGGTTGGGACTTCGAGAAGGTGTATGGTGAAAGCGCAGCCTCCTCACCCGCAAATCTGCAGCAAAACGCTGCCATCGCACAGACAACGCAGATTGCGAAACTGGCCGCACGCTCTATTGCAGCTGCACCAACAGCAGAAGCCGCACGTTTGGTGGCCGCCCGCGCCAAAAGCGTAAACCTGCCGCAAACGGGAACGCTGGCAGATCGCGATATACTGTTGGGTCTGATGATGTTGGGCTTTGCCTTTATGGGTGG
>JBNKQT010000321.1:0-7279 GCA_050297115.1 Ensifer sp.
GGTTGAAAACGCCAAGGCCGCGCAGGTTAAATGGGCCGCAGTCAACCCGCAGCGCCGCGCGCGTGTGTTCATGAAGTTCGTTGAACTTCTGAACCAGAATATGGATGAGCTTGCTGAAATGCTTTCCAGAGAGCATGGCAAAACGATTGACGACGCCAAGGGCGACGTAATCCGCGGGCTTGAGGTTTGCGAATTCGTGATTGGCATTCCGCATTTGCAGAAGAGCGAATTTACTGAAGGCGCTGGTCCCGGCATTGATATGTACTCCATTCGTCAGGCCGTTGGTGTTGGTGCCGGTATTACGCCGTTCAACTTCCCGGCGATGATCCCCATGTGGATGTTTGCTCCAGCTATTGCCTGCGGCAATGCGTTTATCCTCAAACCATCAGAGCGTGATCCGTCCGTGCCGCTGCGCCTTGCTGAACTGATGATTGAAGCCGGTTTGCCAGAAGGTGTGCTCAATGTCGTCAACGGCGACAAGCAAGCGGTTGATGCAATCCTGACAAATCCCGATATCGGTGCGGTCTCCTTCGTCGGCTCCACGCCGATTGCCCGCTATGTGTATGGAACGGCCGCCATGAACGGCAAGCGTGCCCAGTGCTTCGGTGGTGCCAAAAACCACATGATCATCATGCCGGATGCAGACCTTGATCAGGCCGCAGATGCGTTGATGGGTGCAGGCTATGGCTCCGCAGGCGAGCGTTGCATGGCCGTTTCGGTGGCTGTGCCGGTTGGCGAGGAAACCGCAAACCGCCTTATTGAAAAGCTGACACCGAAGATTGAATCGCTGCGCATTGGCCCCTACACCGATGACAAGGCGGATATGGGGCCGCTGGTAACGCGTGATGCCTATAACCGTGTGAAGGGCCTTGTGGACCGTGGTGTTGAGGAAGGTGCAAAGCTGGTTGTTGATGGCCGCGACTTCAAGCTTCAGGGCTATGAAGACGGCAATTTCATTGGCGGCTGCCTGTTCGACAATGTGACACCGGACATGGATATCTACAAAACGGAAATCTTCGGGCCGGTGCTGTCTGTGGTGCGTGCGACGAATTACGAAGAAGCGCTTTCTTTGCCGATGAAGCATGAATACGGCAATGGCGTTGCGATCTACACCCGTGACGGTGATGCTGCGCGTGACTTCGCCTCCCGTATCAATATCGGCATGGTTGGCGTGAACGTGCCGATCCCGGTTCCGCTGGCCTACCACTCTTTCGGCGGTTGGAAAGCCTCGTCCTTTGGTGACCTGAACCAGCATGGTACGGATTCCATCAAGTTCTGGACGCGCACCAAGACGGTAACAAGCCGCTGGCCTTCCGGCATCAAGGACGGCGCGGAATTTGTTATGCCGACGATGAAGTAAGCGGTTAAAATATTAGCGGTTTTTGATATCCGGGTCTTTTTTGAGGCCCGGATATTTTATTTTGCCTTGTAGCGAGGAAGAAAATAAAGATAGCGCGATCGCGGTTTGAATGTATTAACCAATTGATACGTTTCAGGTGAAGTTCGGCCAATTCAATGAGCCGGATGTGAAACAGGAGAGTTTATTTGGATAAGAAATTGGCGGCACCGGGCGCGCTCCCGGCAACATTTCAGCGAACCCGCTTCAGCGGCAATGCGCGCGAGTATTTTGGTATCTGGATTGTCAATATTCTGCTGACGATCGTTACAGTTGGCATCTATTCCGCCTGGGCCAAGGTTCGTCGCAAGCGTTATTTTCTGGGCAACACGGTTCTGCTTGGCCGGGCTTTTGATTATCACGCGACAGGTAAGCAGATTTTCGTAGGCCGCGTTATCGTCGTTGCAATGCTGCTCATTTACAATTTGATGTTAAGTCTTGTCCCGCCTGTTGGCGCCGTACTTGCAATTGCCTTCACGCTTGCGCTGCCATGGTTCATGATGCGCTCGCTGCGCTTCAACGCGCGCGTTACAAGTTATCTGAATGTCCGGTTCGATTTCGTCGGCAAACTTGGCGGCGCATATCTGGCATTTCTGGTGGGGCCCATTGTAAGTGTTCTTTCACTCGGTCTGGCAATTCCTTTCGCGAGCCGATGGGCTGTGCGTTATGTTGCCAACAATATGCGCTATGGCGACCGCGAGTTCTCCAGTGAGCCTCGGCTGGGGCCGCTTTATAGCAATTTCCTGATAGCCGCAGCACTGTTTCTTGGTGGCACCGTTGTCGTGGGCGGGTTGATATTTGCCACCGCTGGCCAGGCAATATTTGCCACCGCTGGCCAGGCAAGTGGGTCATCGCAACTTGCACTAGTGATGTCCCTGGCACCGTTCGCGGGCCTGATTGTGTTTGCTGTCGCCGGCATTTTCTATCAAATCGGCCTGCGAAATATCGCCTGGTCTACCGCAAAGTTTGATCACGTTCATGAGTTGAAAAGCGATGTGCCCCGTTTGGGCTACTTTGTTCTTGTCTTTGTCAATCTTGCCGTCACCATACTGACATTCGGATTGATGCGCCCCTGGGCAGCGGTTCGTGAGGCGCGCTACAAGCTGGAGCATACCGCTATCAGACTGAACGGGCCGGTGGGAGAGATTATGGCTCAGATGGAAGAGAGCGGGTCCGCTGTGGCCGCGGAATATGTCGATCTGGAAGGGTTCGATTTTGGCTTCTGACGTCGTGACAATCTGTCGGGGAAATTGGCATCCGGCAGGCAATGCCGCATCAATTGAGGCCGATTTCTGCGCCTCGGAAGCATATGTCGCAGTTGCGGATTTGGCGCAGGGCAAGAACCACAGTTGGTCCAGTCTGGAGGCCGTTCAGATATCGGACCGTGTCGCGGGTATTCCCCGACGGCTCAGTTTCCCGGATGGATCGGTTTTTGAAACCCGCGATAACGACGCAATTGACGAGTTCCTGAGATCGCGTGGAAAGAAAGTGGGCTTCCTTCATGCGCTGGAGCGTTTCCATCCACGGCAGATTGCTGTTGTTGCTTTTGTTGTCCTCGGAGCGATGGCGGTTTATCGCTTTGCGCTTCCTCTTATTGTGGAGGCGGTGGTATTGCTAACCCCGCAGGCCGTGCCGGCGTTGATGTCGTCTGCAACACTTGCCTCAATGGATCAGGCTGTTTTCGACGACAGCAAGCTGCCGGAAGGACGAAGGCTGGAATTGAGCCGAGCGTTTGAGACACTGGTCGACGGTGTTGAAGACAGCGAAGCTAATTTCAGTCTGAATTTTCGAAATGGCGGGGTGATCGGACCCAATGCATTTGCGCTTCCCGATGGAACCATCGTGATCACCGACGAGCTGGTCAAGCTTGCTGAAAATGATGAGATGCTTTTGGGTGTATTGGCGCATGAAATAGGGCATGTGGAGTTGCAGCACAGCTTGCGCCAGCTTTACCGCGCTGCAGGTGTCTATGGGCTCTTTATGCTGGTTGCAGGCGACATTGGATTGGGGTTGGAGGACATTCTGTCGCAAGGCGGCGGCCTTCTTGCACTGTCCTATTCGCGTAAGGCCGAAAGCGAAGCTGACCAGTACTCTGTAGAACTGATGTCCAAGACCGGTCATGATGCGCTTGCAATTGTCACATTCTTTGACGCAATCGAAAAAATTGTCGGCGAGGATGGCGAGACCAGCATTCTGTCCACACACCCTGCCACGGAAGAGCGTAAGCAAGCAGTGCGGGATTATGCTGCAGAAGTTTCCGCGCGATAGCACGCAATTTGCAGCGACTACTCCGGCCCGTCGTTAAATCCGGTGCTGTCAACAAGCTCGGAGGCCTGTTTACGATTTGCGGCAATTTCAGAAAGCGGCAGCGGGTCGGGGTGAATTTCTCCGAAAGATTTCACAATGTCAGAGACTTTTGCTCCTGGCAGAACCGGATATTCAAAAACCTGTTCAGCATAAATTTCCTGCGCTTCCGGGGAAGCCAGAAATTCCATCAGCTTGATTGCGTTTTCGCGATTGGGGGCATATTTCGCCAGCGACATGCCGGAAATGTTCACATGCGTCCCGCGTCCATCAGTATTTGGGAAAAGGATTTTGATCGCTGCGGCCCAGTCTTTTTGTTCAGGCTCGCGCTCATCGGTCATCATCAGGCCAACGTAATAGGTGTTGCCCAATGCCAGGTCGCATTCGCCCGCCCATATGGATTTTGCCTGACTACGATCATTGCCATCAGGCCTGTGGGCAAGGTTGTTCTTAAGGCCTGTCATCCATTCTTCGGTGTAGGCCGCGCCCTTGTGTGCGATCATTGAAGCAAAGAGGCCGATATTATAGGGATGTTGGCCGTCACGGGTGCAAATGCGTCCCTTCCATTTGGGATCCGCAAGCTCTTCATAGGTGATGCTGTTTTCTTCAACCCGGTCACGAGAGGCATAGACGACGCGCCCACGCGTTGTTAGACCAAACCACTCGCCCTCCGGGTCACGGTAGTTTTCCGGAATGTGCTTGTTGATGTCCGCATCGCTAAGCTTGGCAACAACTCCTGCTTCCTTGGCTTCCACAAGGCGGGCAATGTCAACCGTCATGATCACGTCGGCAGGTGAATACTCACCTTCTGCCCTCATGCGCTCAACAAGGCCTTTGTCAAGAAAGAGGATGTTGGTCTTAATGCCTGTCTCTTGTGTGAAAGCGTCCAGCACAGGCTGGATTAGATCGGGCTGTCGATAGGAATAGATATTCACTTCGCCATCCGCCCAGGCTGGCGTGGAGGCGGAAGTCAAAGCAATTGAAAGAGCAAGAAAATATGGGCTTTTGAGCGTCATGTGATCCTGTGCCTTTTTTGTCGTTTTTTGTTGATTTTCTTATTCACCTTTAAGGGCGCTTTGGCCATGGGTCAAATCATCGCAATAAGATGACTAAAATAATCCATTTTGGGAATTGTATAAAATTTAGAATGATTCTATACCGGGATAGATAACTTGGAGGTTCCTATGCGGCTGACAAAACAGACCAACTACGCTGTACGAATTCTCATGTATTGCGCGGCAAACGGGGACAATCTCAGCCGTATACCAGAGATCGCCAAGGCCTATGGTGTGTCGGAACTCTTCCTGTTCAAGATTCTCCAGCCGCTCCAGAAATCCGGGTTGGTTCAGACTGTTCGAGGACGCAACGGTGGCGTGCGCCTGAACAAACCTGCCGAAGACATCAGCCTTTTTGATGTTGTGCGCGTTACCGAAGACAGCTTTGCGATGGCCGAGTGCTTTGACACCGGCATTGCCGATTGCCCGCTTGTGGATAGTTGCGGCTTGAACTCAGCCTTGCGAAAAGCTTTGAACGCATTTTTCGATGTGTTGTCCGAATACAGCATCGATGATCTTGTGAAAGCCCGCCCGCAGATCGGTCAGCTGCTGGGTATTGAAGTTGAGAAAGCGATCGCTCCGGTTGCCTGACCTTGCCAGAATTTGGCTTGAGTTCACTGTAGACTGAAACTCAGTCTGTCGGTGTTTTTTGGTCCATGAATTCGCGAATGATGAATTCTACGGCGGTGGGATCAAATTCCGCCTTGTCAATGCGAAAGTCTGCTCCATATTCCTCGATAGACTGGAAGTATGGGTCTGTCAGCGATGATGAAATAACGCCTATGGGGCCAATGAAGCCCGACTGGCGTAGCTTCGGCGCCGTTTCCCTGAAATCTTCACCAGGGCCCAGCCGATTGTCGAGCAGAACCATGAAAATGTTGGTGTCTTCCTTCACGAAATCAACTGCAGAGGCGATATCCGCACAGTAGTGCAAGTTGATTGAATAATTTTCGACCTTGGACATGAGCGAGCCAAGGATGAGCTCCTCAGCTGGATCATCGTCCACAAGTAGTATGTCAATCGGTTCCCGCATTTTCCCGTCGGTCCCTGTTCTATGAGGCGAAATGAATCAGGTCGTCCCGTCCCAATTCATTGCAATACCGCTTACATTTGCACTTCTTCTAATGTTCAAAAAGTCGAAAAGACAATTACTTCAAGAAATAATCTGTTCGCGTATCGCCTTTGCAACCATTTGTGTCCTGTTCACCACATCAAGCTTCTTCAGGATCGTTGCTGTGTGGGAGTTAACAGTGTGTTCGGAGACTGATACAATCAGCGCGATTTCGCTGGCGGTTTTGCCGTGGGAAATCCACTTCAGGATTTCCATCTCACGCATTGTCAGCCCCATGCCTTTCTTGTTCGCCAAAACATTGCGGAAGTAAAAGTCAAAACAGTAGTTGGCGTTATAATGAAGTGCCTGCGTCTCCTGCAGGCTTGGGCGGTCCCGGTCGCCTACAAATATGAACGCAAACCGGCTTCCATTAGCACCGTGTATTGGAAGACAAAGTGCAGTTTCAAAGCCCAGTTGCTGCATGAGCAGGTCCTGCTCAATGTCATTGTCGGTCCAAATTGTTGGCACCGTAGTTTCATGGAGGACATTGAAAAGGGCCGCCTCGCCGAAATTGAAGCGGGAATCATATTCCTCCGCCAGGCCCGGAGGCAAATCATGAAGCTCAAGTTGCTCGGCAAGCGCTGGCTTTGCGGAGTCTGAAAAGAGGCGCAGGATCATGAAATGATCAAAGTCATGCTTGAGCGCTATGGCGTGGAAAATGCGAAAGAAATCAACGCGGTTAAGTGCCTTTGCAAGCTCTGTCTGATGCTCATTTTCGCACCAGTTTGTGTCCGAAAGAAGCGAGCTAAAAGAATGCGGCATTACAAGCTTCCTGCATGTCCAATATTGCATTGGTATAAACGACCGCACGCGCGGTTTTCGCGCCCAATCTTCCAGGTCGGACAACGAATATAATATTTGGTCTTCCTGAAAACATTTGAGCCCCCTGATTCGATACTTTGTCATAACGGATACGCGAACTCACCTAGTAGAATTGACCATCTGCAATGGTCGAAACTGGCAAGGTGCATTTTGCAAAGCACTACTAAAGGTAGCGTATGGGTGTATTTTTTACAACTTGATCGGAGTCAGAAAGAGTTTCAACCTGCTGGAATGGTTGACCAGGACTGTAAAATCTTGCCTTTGGAAAAGACAACAATCGCCCCAAATTGCTGCAACACCGCTTCGCTCTGTGTTGGCCGAAAAAACACAAGATCATCAATTGAAACAGCGCTTGCCGATGGCAGGGCCATCAGCTGTTGATTTGAGGATTCACCCCACAGGCTGTTCACCGTCATAGACGGTGGCCATGCCGGTTCAGCATACCATTTGCCACCATAAATAAAGCAGCCGTGGCGTGGGAAAGTGCCAAATAGCTGCATGAGTTTGGTTATGAATGCTGGACCAGGCAAACGAGGCTGGAGGACCTTCAAAACAGGTGTGGAAATAAAAGCGGCTGGTACCAGTTTCGAA
>JBNKQT010000322.1:0-5563 GCA_050297115.1 Ensifer sp.
GCCACATCTTTCGAAACCGGGATACCGGTCATGATAGAGACAATCGCGGTTGCCATTGCCACACCGGCAGAAGGACCATCTTTCGGCGTCGCGCCTTCCGGCACGTGAACGTGAATGTCAGACTTGTCGAACCGCGGAGGCTCAACACCAAAATCAACAGCACGCGAACGCACATAGGATGCCGCGGCCGAAATTGATTCCTTCATCACGTCTTTCAGGTTGCCGGTTACCGTCATGCGGCCCTTGCCGGGCATCATCACGCCTTCAATTGTCAGCAGTTCGCCGCCAACTTCAGTCCAGGCAAGGCCAGTCACCACACCAACCTGATCATCACGTTCTGCTTCGCCGTAACGGAACTTCGGAACACCCAGATAGTCCGCAATGTTCTCAGCGGAGACTTCAACCTTATCCGTCTTACCCTTCAGGATTTCGGTCACAGCCTTACGTGCCAATTTCATCAGCTCGCGTTCAAATGAGCGAACACCGGCCTCGCGGGTGTAATGACGAACGATCGAGGTCAACGCATCGTCTGAAACGGAGAACTCTTCCGGTTTCAACGCATGATCCTTGATCGCCTTCGGCAGCAGGTGCCGACGTGCAATTTCGCATTTTTCGTCCTCGGTGTAACCGGCAATACGAATAACTTCCATACGGTCCATCAATGGACCTGGAATGTTCAGCGTATTTGCCGTTGTGATGAACATCACGTTGGACAGATCGTATTCCACTTCAAGATAGTGGTCCATGAAAGTGGAGTTCTGTTCCGGGTCCAGCACTTCAAGCAGAGCCGAGGAAGGATCACCGCGGAAATCGGCACCCATCTTGTCAATTTCGTCGAAGAGGAACAGCGGGTTCGACTTCTTGGCCTTCTTCATCGACTGAATGACCTTACCCGGCATTGAGCCAATGTAAGTGCGGCGGTGACCACGAATCTCAGCTTCATCACGCACACCACCAAGCGCCATGCGCACATATTCGCGGCCCGTTGCCTTGGCAATCGAGCGCGCCAGTGAGGTTTTACCGACACCGGGCGGGCCAACAAGGCAAAGGATCGGACCTTTGATTTTGTTCGAGCGCGCCTGTACGGCAAGATATTCCACAATCCGTTCCTTGACCTTCTCCAAACCGTAGTGATCAGAGTTTAGAACGTCTTCAGCGAAATTGAGATCAGTCTTCACCTTGGAGCGCTTGCCCCACGGAATACCTGTCAGCCAATCAAGATAGTTGCGAACAACCGTTGCCTCAGCCGACATTGGGCTCATCTGGCGAAGCTTCTTCATTTCAGCTTCGGCCTTTTCACGAGCTTCCTTGGAAAGCTTGGTCTTCTTGATCCGCTCTTCCATTTCGGCCATTTCATCACGGCCGTCATCGCCTTCGCCCAACTCCTTCTGAATGGCCTTCATCTGCTCATTCAAATAGTATTCGCGCTGGGTCTTCTCCATCTGGCGCTTCACCCGCGAGCGGATGCGTTTTTCAACCTGAAGCACGGAAATTTCGCCTTCCATGAAGCCAAGCGCTTTTTCAAGACGCTCCTTCACGCTTACCGTGGCAAGCATTTCCTGCTTTTCGGTGATCTTGATGGAAAGGTGCGAGGCAACCGTATCGGCAAGCTTCGAATAATCCTCGATCTGGCTGGCAGCCGAAATCACTTCCGGCGAAATCTTCTTGTTGAGCTTCACATAGTTTTCAAATTCGGAAACCACGGAGCGGCTCAGCGCTTCCATCTCAACGGCGCTTTCCTCCGGCTCGCCAAGAATGTCCGCTTTCGCCTCATAGTAGGCCTCGGTATCGAGATATTCGCGCACAACAGCACGCGCCTTACCTTCAACAAGCACTTTAACGGTGCCGTCGGGCAGCTTCAAAAGCTGCAAAACCTTTGCAATCGTGCCTGTTTCATAAATAGCATCCGGCGCCGGATCATCGTCACTGGCATTGATCTGGGTTGCGAGCAGAATCTCGCGCTCGGACCCCATCACTTCTTCCAGCGCCCGAATGGATTTCTCCCGTCCGACAAAAAGCGGCACGATCATATGCGGAAACACAACAATATCGCGGAGCGGCAGCACCGGATAGACAGTTTCGTTTTCCGCTATCATCTCGTTTGTCATCGTTTTTTTATTCCTTTCGAAAGCCCCGCAATTGCGCAGGCGGTCTCACCGCTACTTTCATAAGTCCGCAGTGATATTGTGATCTTGTAAGTGGCGTTTTCCATTCCACTTTTCAAGGCCGCAAACGCAAAACCAGCTTCCCAATCGAGCTTTATTGTCCTGTTATAAACTTCGCAGTTTTACCGAAACTTGCGCCCCACAATAGAGGACTATCCAGAATCAAGCCCGTCTAAGGCCAATCAACAGAGTATTGCGTCACACCATACCAAGCGCAATCAAAAACTGTCACATAAAAGGCAAAAAGCCCGGCACTCAGGCCGGGCTTTTCAAACATATGACAACGATAAAGATTACGCGGAGGCGTTGGCGTTAGACTTATCGCCATCGCGATCTTCGTAGATGTAAAGCGGACGGGCATTGCCATCCACCACGTCTTCAGAAATCACAACCTCGCGAACGCCTTCCAGCGCCGGCAGCTCAAACATCGTATCAAGCAGGATTTTTTCCATGATCGAACGGAGTCCGCGAGCACCTGTCTTGCGAAGAATGGCCCGGCGAGCGACGGCGCGCAGAGCATCTTCGTGGAAGGTCAGCTCAACATCTTCCATCTCGAACAGTCGCTGATACTGTTTCACCAACGCATTTTTCGGCTCACTCAGGATCTGGATAAGCGCATCCTCGTCGAGGTCCTCAAGCGTCGCCAGCACAGGCAAACGTCCAATAAATTCCGGAATTAGCCCGAATTTCACGAGATCTTCAGGCTCCAGCTCCATGAGAACCTCACCAACCCGACGATCTTCCGGCGACTTCACGGTCGCAGCAAAACCGATAGAGGTCTTCGCACCACGATCGGAAATCACTTTGTCGAGACCAGCAAACGCGCCGCCGCAAATGAAGAGAATATTGGTCGTATCGACCTGCAGGAATTCCTGCTGTGGATGCTTGCGCCCGCCCTGCGGAGGAACGGAAGCAACCGTGCCTTCCATGATCTTCAGCAGCGCCTGCTGAACACCCTCGCCCGAAACATCACGAGTTATGGACGGGTTGTCCGATTTGCGCGAAACCTTGTCGACCTCGTCAATATAAACGATACCGCGTTGCGCCCGCTCGACATTGTAATCGGCAGACTGAAGCAGCTTGAGAATGATGTTCTCAACATCCTCGCCAACATAACCAGCTTCCGTCAATGTCGTGGCATCCGCCATTGTAAACGGCACATCGATGATACGCGCCAGCGTCTGAGCCAGATAGGTTTTGCCGCTACCCGTCGGTCCAACCAGCAGAATGTTGGACTTTGCCAATTCCACATCATCGCCGCCCTTGGAGGCATGCGCCAATCGCTTGTAGTGGTTGTGAACGGCAACAGACAGAATGCGCTTCGCATATTGCTGACCAATCACATACTCATCGAGAATTGCGATAATCTCCTGAGGAGTTGGCACGCCATCGCCGGACTTGACCATCGAGGATTTGTTTTCCTCGCGGATAATGTCCATGCACAATTCCACGCATTCATCACAGATGAACACCGTAGGTCCCGCAATCAGCTTGCGAACCTCATGCTGGCTCTTTCCGCAGAAAGAACAATAAAGCGTATTCTTGGAGTCGCCGCCGCCGTTGCCACCGCTGACTTTACTCATATCAATTTCCTTCCAGCACGCCGCTCACTCGTCTTTCACCTGAGCTTTGCGGTCCACTCTCGCCGTTCCACTCTCGGTTTCCCGGCTTTCAGGGTACTGTATGGCCGAGCAGAGCATCTTTTCCGGCCATATGCAACGTTTCCCCGTTCAAATCAGAATGCTATGCCCCTAAAACTCAACATAGCCTTAATTTCTCGCATCAACGCTGTTAATCCGTTGTGGATTAAGGGCCCGCGACAAGCGCCGCCCTCAACATCACGATTCGTCAGCGCCGCCTTCCATTGCTTCACGAGAACTGATCACCTTGTCCACAAGGCCCCATTCACGCGCCTCTTCAGCGTCCATGAAGTTGTCGCGATCGAGAGAGGCTTCCACCTCTTCATAGGTCCGTCCGCAATGCTTGACATAAACTTCGTTCAAACGGCGCTTCATTTTCAAAATGTCACGCGCATGGCGTTCGATGTCGGACGCCTGCCCCTGGAACCCGCCGGAAGGCTGATGCACCATGATGCGTGAATTAACCGTCGCAAAGCGCATATCCTTGTGACCGGCTGCCAGCAGCAAAGAGCCCATAGAGGCTGCCTGCCCGATGCAAAGCGTCGAGACAGCAGGTTTGATAAACTGCATTGTATCGTAAATCGCCATACCGGCAGTCACAACACCACCTGGTGAGTTGATATAGAGTGCAATTTCCTTCTTCGGGTTCTCCGCCTCGAGAAACAGAAGCTGGGCACAAATCAATGTCGCCATGTGGTCTTCAACCGGCCCGGTCAGAAAGATGATACGCTCTTTCAAAAGCCTGGAAAAAATATCATAGGAGCGCTCACCGCGATTGGTCTGTTCGACAACCATCGGAACAAGAGCCATGGCGGTATCTACCGGATTCGTCATCTTCTACCTTTGCCCTTTCGGCCCGAACCATCATGCGATCCGGGGAATCAAACTATTTGTCTCAGTCCTACATAGAGTGTGTAACCGGCAATCATCAAGATACCGGATGACAATGTCACATTTTCATGAACCATGGTCCATTAACAGTGCGTTACGTAAATGGGCACCAAATACATCTCATGCAAGCAGGGTGAAGGAATTCTTGACGCACCCTTCACCGGCGCGATCGCCAATTTTATGGATGACGCCATACATAATGCTATTAGCATTCGTTAATTCTTTTTTATGGGCAGCCCTGTAGTTTCTGGCGACTTGGCAGAGCAATCTGCCCAAACTGGAGACGCCGGTGGCGCTAAAGAAACTTAACAACGACCCTGATTTCGCACACGAAATCCTGAACGCGCAGACCAGATCCGTGCTTTCGGGCGTCGCTGTTTCAGTCATCGCCAATACATTTGTAGGCCTCACCACAGCAGCGATTCTCTACCACGCCGTTGAAAATTGGATCATTATCAGTTGGCTGCTTGTCCTCTCCGGGACAAATTTTGCCCGCTTTATCCTGGTCACTTACCTCAAGCGGTCCAATCTGCCCGAACTAAAACCCGCGTCTGTGCTACGCTTCCTTACTGGATTAGCCATTTTTTCGGGCTTCACCTGGGCGGCCATACCTTTGATCCTTGGCTCTTTCGACAATCCAGGCACCAGTGCCTATGTCGTGTTCATCATCGGCGGCATTACCGGGGCAGAGAACACCCATCAAGCGATGATGCGCCTGGTTGCCGGAGAGTTTGCGCCCTGGTTTTGGGTGATCACCTTCTTTGGAGGCAACCTCGTGCCTTTGATGTTGGAAACCCTGGAGGCCATGGAAAAGGTCAAGTACTCTCCGCTTACTCCCGTACTGGTCTTGATTGGGGGGCTCGCCCT
>JBNKQT010000323.1:0-3397 GCA_050297115.1 Ensifer sp.
TCTGAACAACGGTGATGAGGTCGAAATCATCCGCTCCGGCGTGCAGGTGCCACCCGCAGCATGGGCTGAAATTGTGGTCACAGGCAAGGCGCGTGCCGCCATTCGGCGTGCCACACGCATGGCCATTCGCAAGCAATATTCGGGACTGGGAACCCGAATTCTGGAGCGCACCTTTGAGCGTGCAGGCAAAACTTTTTCCAAGGATCTTCTAAGGGGAGCACTTTTCCGCCTGGGTCATAAGGAGGTGGAGGATGCCATCGCAGCTGTAGGACGCGGTGAGCTTTCCTCCATCAATGTGCTGCACGCGGTCTTCCCTGATCATCAGGATGAACGCGTGACAGTGAAGCAGGGCAATGATGAAGGCTGGGTTGCCATGGACTCTGCCTCCGGCATGGTCTTCAAGGTGCCGGGGCAGGGCGATGATGAGCCCGACACAAAATCTGGGCCTATCAGAGGTCTGTCTCCTGACCTTCAGGTTGATTTTGCAGCGGGTGGAGCTGTCCCCGGAGACCGTATTGTTGGCATTTTGGGTGATGGAAAGCAGCTTACCATCTACCCGATCCAGTCTCCCGCCTTGCAGAAATTCGACGATGAAAACGATCGCTGGATTGATGTGCGCTGGGATCTGGATGAGGCAAACAAATCGCGCTTCACTGCCCGCATTGTCATTAGCGCCCTCAATGAGCCTGGCTCATTGGCAACTGTTGCGCAAACCATCGCAACGACGGATGTAAACATATCGACCCTCTCAATGACCCGTGTCGCTACAGATTTCACCGAAATGCTGTTCGATCTGGAAGTCTGGGATTTGCGTCAACTCAACCTGCTGCTCTCGCGTTTGAAAGAACTCGATTGTGTCGCAACGGTGAAACGTATTTACGGCTGATATGCGGGCATTTGCCTAAGCTATGCGCAAATTGCAGGGCTGGTTGAAGCAACCGGCACTGGTCGTTGCTGCGCCGCAATACTATCTTGTTCTCGATAGAAAGTAGCAACAAGAAGAAAAGGAGTTCGAAATGTTCGACACTCTGAAGAAAGTCAAGAAAGCATTCCACGTTCAAACCCGTCGTGAGCGCGAAGAAGCATATCTCGCACAGTCTCATGACCGTTTCGACTTGGAGCATCGTATGCGCCGCCTCGACCGGGGTGATGTGATTCTCTAAGTTTTGTTTCAGTCTGGACTTGGGCGGCGCAATGTTGCCCATTTTGTCCGCTGTTCGAAATATACACGTTTTGCCGCTCTGTGCCGTGTCGCAGGGCGGTTTTTATTTGTGCTTTTGCCAAGCAATACCTATTAAAAGCATATGAAGCAAAGAGTCATCACCGGCGGCCTGAAAGGGTCCAGGATACATACACAGTTGCGTAAACGCATGGGCGTTGGGCGGACGGCGCGTTATCACACCCTTCGCATCCTGCGTCTCAAGGCGACACCTCATTCTGTGGCGGCTGGCGTCGGGGTTGGCGTTGCTGCGGCATTCATTCCGGTGGTCGGCGTGCACATCGCCATGGCGGTAGGCCTTGCATGGTTGATTGGCGGCAATATGATTGCCGCAACAGCCGGAACGCTGTTGGCAGGCAATCCCTTTACGTACCCCTTCATTTGGGCGGGTGACTGGGAGGCCGGACAACTGTTGCAGGGGCACGGTCTGCATCATGCTGGCGGATTCGATCTGCATGCCATATTCGCGCACTTTAATTTCGGGGTGGTCTGGGAACCGGTCTTGAAACCGATGCTCATCGGCTCTGTGCCGTTCTCGGTCTTGTGCGGTGGACTTGCCTACGTCGTCGCCTTGCAGGGTGTTAAGATTTTTCGCGCTCGTCGCGAGGCCAGACTGTTGGAGCGTCAATGATTATCGGGCTCGGGAGTGACCTGATCGATATCAGGCGTATTGAAAATTCACTTGATCGGTTCGGCGAACGTTTCGTCAACCGCTGTTTTACCGAGATTGAGCGCAAAAAGTCTGATGCCCGCAAACAGCGCGCGGCCTCCTATGCAAAACGCTTTGCGGCGAAGGAGGCATGCGCAAAGGCGCTTGGTACTGGCATTGCCAAGGGCGTCTTCTGGAAGGATATGGGCGTCGTCAATCTGCCAGGCGGCAAACCGACCATGGCGTTGACTGGCGGTGCCGTCGAACGTCTTCGCGCCATGGTGCCGGAAGGCCATGAGCCGGTTGTGCACCTCACAATCACCGATGATTTCCCGCTGGCTCAGGCGTTTGTCATCATTGAGGCCTTGCCTACGCCATAATTTGGGCCAAGAGCCGTTGCCGATTGTCGGTTGCGTGGCCGTGCGGCTATTGCCGCGCGTCGTTGAAATGGTTAGAGAAGGCGAGCCTGATTTTCGGCGGGCTCGCAAGAGCGTTGGACTGGAAGGGCTATTGCAAGGAATGGAACGCGTGTCTGAGAAGAAAAAGTCTGAAAATTCATTTTGGGAAACCGTATCGGTCGTTATCCAGGCGCTGCTGCTGGCTGCCGTTATCCGCACATTGCTTTTCCAGCCTTTCACGATCCCTTCTGGCTCTATGATGCCCACGTTGCTCGTTGGTGACTACATTTTCGTCAACAAGTTTGCCTACGGTTATTCAAAATATTCCATGCCATTTTCCCCGGACCTTTTCGATGGGCGTGTGTGGGAAGGCGAGCCGAAGCGTGGTGACATTGTTGTATTCCGTTTCCCGCCGAACCCCAGCATCGACTATATCAAGCGCTGCATTGGCCTGCCTGGTGATCGCATCCAGGTTAAGGGAGGCATTCTCTATGTGAACGGTGAAGCTGTTCCAAAAGTTGCCGATGGCACGTTTGATTCCGATTATGCGCGTGATCTTCGCGACAATATTCCCGTCTTCAAGGAAACAATCGACGGTGTCAGCTTCGATACGTTGGACGAGGCACAAGGCACACTGGGCGATGACACACGCGAATTTATTGTGCCTGAAGATCATTACTTCATGATGGGCGACAATCGCGACAATTCAGCCGACAGCCGTTTCGACGTTGGCTTTGTTCCAAAAGAGAACCTCGTTGGTCGCGCCTCCATCATTTTCTTCTCGCTTGGCAACAACACCAGCTTTGCGGAAGTGTGGAAATGGCCGTTCAATATGCGTTGGGAACGCCTGTTCAAGAGTGTGGATTAATGGGCTACCAGCCGCTTAGTATCGAAGAACGTGACGAACTGGAAGCAAGTCTCGGCTACACGTTCCAGACAAAAGAACGGTTGGATCGAGCCTTCACGCATGCCAGTGCCCGTTCTTCTCGCAAGGATGTCTATGAACGTCTGGAGTTTCTGGGTGACCGCGTGCTTGGCCTTTGCGTTGCCGAAATGCTCTATCAGACGTTCCCGGACGCCAATGAAGGTGAGCTTTCTGTCAGGCTCAACCAACTGGTGAGCGCGACCACA
>JBNKQT010000324.1:0-5072 GCA_050297115.1 Ensifer sp.
GGGCTTCGATTACGCTTGGCGCTTTGCAATTGCTCATGAAAGATGGTTTCAGGCTGCCTGCAGGCATCATCCTCTTTTCGCCATGGTGCGACCTGTCCATGAGCGGATGGTCTTACATTACAAGCAGTGTGACCGCGCAAAGTCCCTTTCGCATGGAATCTGCGGCCTTCTGCGCGCGGCTTTATCTTCAGGGGAACCTGCCAACCGACCCGCTTGCTTCGGCCATTTTTGCCGACCCAAATGGCTGGCCGCCGATGTTGATCCACACCAGCAGGAACGACTTGCATTTTGATGATGCAATCAAGCTTGCGGAGAATTACGAGGCTCGCAAAGGGCATATCAAAATCAACTACTGGGAATCACCGCGACACCATCTTGAAAGGCTTTCAAACAAGGATGCCACGCGCTCCTTCCAGGAAGTTGCTGCCTTTGTCGGGGGTGTATGTGATGGCAGATTTAGATAAGGTTGGCTTCACATTCAGGGAGGAATGACATGAGTGAAAACGTAGCGCCGATCAGCCGCTTTTCGGTTCCCGATATTGCGGACGTCCCGGAAGACATCCGCAAACTTATTCTAGACGTGCAGGAGAAGTCAGGTTTTGTGCCGAATGTCTTTTTGGTTCTGGCGCGGCGGCCTGCAGAGTTCCGGGCGTTTTTTGCCTATCATGACGCGCTGATGGAAAAGGAAGGCAACCTGACCAAGGCCGAGCGTGAGATGATTGTGGTGGCGACCAGCGGTCTGAACCAGTGCCAATATTGTGTCGTCGCGCATGGCGCCATCTTGCGTATCAGGGCGAAGAGCCCGCTGATTGCCGATCAGGTGGCGATCAACTATCGCAAGGCCGATATCACACCTCGTCAGAAGGCCATGCTCGATTTTGCCGTCAAGGTTTCGCAGCGCGCTTACGAGGTTGGTGAAAGCGATTTTGAGGATTTGAAGTCGCACGGCTTTTCGGATGAGGACGCCTGGGACATTGCTTCGATCTCCGGCCTTTTTGGCATGTCGAACCGCATTGCGAACGTTGCGAATATACCGCCAAATGAAGAGTTTTATACTCTTGGACGGTAGGCATTTCGCCGCCGACAATTGCGTGGACTGGTGAAGCGAGATCATAAAAAACGCCCGCAACAAGTGCGGGCGTTTTGGTGTCCTTTATTGACTATCTGCCGGTAATGCCGGGGAAGATGATCAGGAGCCCACTGCAAATATCTGAATTGCGATGAAGTGAGAATGTCATAGTGCTCGGCCCCAGTGGCACCGGCAAGACCCATGTGGCGCTGGGTCTGGGCTTTCGGCATGCCAGAAGGGAATGAGTGTCGGCTTCACCACCGCTGCGGCCCTGGTCAACGAACTGATGGAGGCGCGTGACGAGCGCCGCTTGTTGCGCGTTCAAAAGCAGATGAGCAACGTCAAACTGCTGATCATCGATGAACTGGGCTTCGTTCCCTTGTCCAAAACCGGAGCGGAACTTCTCTTCGAGCTGATCTCGCAACGATATGAGCGGGGTTCAACGCTGATCACCTCCAACCTGCCATTTGATGAATGGACAGAGACCTTCGGAACCGAACGGCTCACCGGCGCACTGCTTGATCGCTTGACTCATCACGTCAATATTCTGGAAATGAACGGTGAGAGCTACCGTCTTGCTCAAAGCAAGGCCCGAAAAGCCACATAAAACCCCTCAAAGAAAATCACCACGCAGGCATTCAACCCCCGCTCGGGCTTAAGCCCTCACGGCGGTCGAATGCCTGCGTCGCAAGTGGCCTACTTTTACGCCGCCATATGGCAGGTTTTTACTCCGCCGTTGACAGTTAGAGGGGGCTAAGTTGCTCAAAAAAAGAATATTACACTTTCTGATGTTGCGAAAAAAGTTGGTGTTAGCGCTATCACGGTATCGCGTGCATTGCGTTCGCCTGACATGGTTTCCGATGCTGTCAGGCAAAAAATCCTCATAGCTGTGGATGAGCTTGGATACATTCCAGACCCAGCGGCCAGCGCACTGGCATCGCGGCGAACCAACACGATTGGCGTCATCATTCCGTCCATAACCAACAACGTGTTTTCCGAAGTGCTGCAAGGCATTTATGGTGAGCTTGGCGATCAGCCGTTCAACATCCAGTTGGGTAACACGCAATATTCGCCTTTCAAGGAAGCCGAACTGGTAAAATTGTTTACCCGGCAGAAGCCTGCCGGGCTGATTCTCACGGGTGTCGACCAGTTGGAAGAAACGGACGCATTCATTCGCAGCGTGGATTGTCCGGTCGTGCAGATCATGGAGACCGGTGAGCGACCGGTTCAGCACATTATCGGCTTCTCGCACTATGAAGCAGCGCGGGCAGCGGCGCGTCATCTCTATGAAAGCGGATACCGAAAACTGGGCTTTCTGGGTGCGCGCATGGACCCGCGTACCAGGCGGCGCTTCCAGGGTTTCAAGGATGAGGCGCTAGAAGATGGAGCATTTTCCGATACGCGTGTCGTCACCACGCCGGAAGCATCCACTGTGACCCTCGGCGGCAGGTTGCTTGCGGAACTTTTGCAGCGTGCGCCAGATACCGACGCGACCTTTTGCAACAATGACGACCTTGCGCTGGGTGCCCTTTTTGAGGCGCAACGCTGTCTAATTGATGTCCCGTCGCAGCTCGGTATTTGTGGTTTCAACGATCTGGAAATGATGGCTGCGGCGGAGCCTCCCATCACCAGTGTCAGGACATTTCGAAAGGAGATGGGGCGGCAGGCTTTGTTGACTGTTTTGGAAGCACTTGATGAAGATAACCCTATCTCCAACAGAGAGATCGATCTCGGTTTTGAAGTGATGGCCCGGCGCAGTACACGCCGCAACCCTGATGTTTGAGGTTGGGCGATATGGCTTTTACCGAACCAGTTTTTGTTGCCGTCCCGGCTCAAAGCGGGCAAACCAATAGCCAGCGGCTGCGCTTGTCCCTGTGATGAAAGTGCCCCAGATCATGTCGACAAAAGTCACGATAAATGGCCAACCGTCGACAGTTGCCATATTGGTCAGGTCATAGGTGCCGTAGCAAAGCAGCCCCAGAAGCCCGCCCGAAAACGCCGCACTTGAAAGAGTGCCACGCATGATTGCCGGTGCCGTTGCGAAATAAAGCATGCCCAAAAGGTAGAGCACATAAAAGACTGCAGCGGCTATCAGGTTCGGTTCCTCTGCCAGATGCTGGCCGATATGGGTCCGGTAGAAACCAATGGATATCTGGGAGAGCCAGATATAGTCCAGAATCATGAAGACAATCGCTGAGGCGGCAAAGGCTTTGAGATAGGTTTTCATCATTATCCTCCCACCTTAGATGCCCAGTAATGGCTGAATGACCCGCACAATGCGGCTTTTAAATTTCAGCGGTGCGTCGGTGACGGCGAGACAGATACAATCCTCGCCTGGATCGGCAACCGGCTGATGCTCGATCTCGTCATCGGTTTCTTCAAAGTCGCCGGGGCCAAAGCGGCCATTTTCGTCGCTGAAGCTGCCTTTCAATACAAGGGTCAGCTCGCGCCCGCCGTGACCATGCTCCGGCACAGGCTTGCCTGCAGGAATCCTCAAAAGGCGAACCGAAATGGATTTGTCCGGCAACTTGATCGGGTAGTGGTACGCGCCAAGACCAAGCGCGCGCCATTTGATCTCGTCAGGGTTTCCGCCCAGATAGGAATAGAGCGGTTCCGGTACCGAGCGGGCTGGCGACTGGGTTTGAGAAACATCTTCTTTCTCAGTCGTATCCTGTTTCACGGTATCGATTTTGGACGAGAGTGCAGCCCAGGATGCTTCTTCAACAGAAGGCTCAGAGGGCATTTCGATATCCTCCAACAGCTCGGCACCGGTTGCCTCCATCGCCGCAAGGCGGTTGCGGCAGTGCGGGCACATGGCAATGTGGGTTGCAACGGCGATGCTCCAGCCCTCACTGAGCGCGCCGGTGGCATATTCGAGCAGCAGTTCGTCGCCAATATGGTGGGATATGTTCATTGCGTTCATGGTCGCTCTCCCAGCGCGTCGCGCAGTTTGGCAAAGGCGAGGCGAATACGCGACTTCACTGTTCCCAGTGGCAAGTCGAGCTTCTCCGCAATTACGCTGTGCGATGCCTCTTCGAAGAAGGCGAGTTTCAAGAGTTTCAGTTGTTCTGGTGGTAGGGTCTTCATGGCATCGTGCACGCGTTCCGCCGATTGGCCCATTTGCACGACCTCGTCAGCGGGCATTACGTCGTCCGGCACAAAAGCGGGATCATTCGGGTCAAATTCGGGGCGCTTTTCCTTGCGGTATGCGTCTATGCGCGCATTACGGGCGATCGTGAAAATCCAGCTTGAAGCGTTGCCCCGTGCGGGATCGAAAAGCGTTGCCTTTCTCCAAACCGTAACCATTGTTTCCTGCATCAATTCTTCGGCAAGTTGCCGGTCAGCGTTGCGTTTGAGCATGTAGGCGCGAATACGCGGCCCGAAATGCTTGAAAATAACCTCGAAAGCCTGCTTGTCCTGCGTGGCTCCAACAGCCTTTAGCAATTGCGCAAAATCGGGCGTTGAAGAGGCGTTCGTTTGATCGTCCATAACGGCTCGCTTCACTCCTGAACTACGATTGCGCCCCGCGTTGGTTTCGGCGGAACGGGCTGGAGGCCTTGTTTGGGCGATTATACCGGTTTCTATGGCGATCTGCATGTCACCGTTACGCACCTTGTTTTTCACTGGATCACAAAGTCAAAGAAATTTTGCAGCTTTTCAATCCACCCGCTCTCATTGCCCGTAGTGCAATGCATTAACAGGGAGCGTTTGATGAGATGCTGAAACAACTGGCGAGATTTGAAAACAGGCATGCAAGCCGCGTAGCGATTATTGGATCTGGAATCAGCGGCATGGCTGCAGCCTGGCTTCTTTCCTATAGCGCTGATGTGACGCTTTTTGAGGCCGAAGACCGGCCCGGCGGTCACTCCAATACCGTTGATGTCAAAACGCCAGCTGGCGATGTAGCCGTAGATACGGGGTTTATTGTTTATAATGAGTTTAACTACCCAAATCTGAAAGCGCTGTTTGAATATCTCGATGTGCCAACAGAAGCATCGGACAT